>JAYTGR010000354.1:0-1941 GCA_043733205.1 Chthonomonadaceae bacterium | reverse complement strand
GGTCTGCAGGCTCATTATAACAGAACCTTACGCGAAGAGATCCGCCAAAGGGAGGACTGCAGTATTCCGCGCACACTCTCCGCTTTCGTTTTCCGCAGGGGATTTCCCTCCTCTGCTGTCTCCGATGCGACAGACAGCAGGAACTTGCCGGAGCCACGCGGAATCCTGCCATAGCAGCGCAGATGGAATTCGGAAAGGAAGAGCGAACAATGGCGGTTTTGACGGCGGAGCAGGCGCAGCAGTATGCAGCGCAGTCCTACCTGCTTGTCTCCGGTCTGATACCGGAACTGGTGGCGGAGAGCGCGGCAAGAGCCCTGTGGCATCTGCTGCAGGCGAGCCCCAGCGATCCAGGGTCGTGGACGCAGCAGCAGGCGCACCAAACTTTCGACAGTCCGGAACTGACCGCGTGTTATACCTCTGCGATGCTCGGTGCGGCAGCGCAGCTCGCCGGTGAGATGCCGGAGACCATCCAGGCGCCGAAACGGGCCTATGCCATCAATGTATTTCCTGCCCCAGGCGAATGGCGCTGGCCTCACCCGCATATCGACCATGCGATCAAAGAGCATGGGCATAAGACGTTTCCCCGGGCTTTCGGCATCGCGGCGATGACTTTTCTGAACGACGTGCCACGGCACGGCGGCGGCACCGTCGTCTGGCCGGGCTCGCATCGGCTGCTGGAGAACCTCGCCCTGAGCGATCCTGCCCGCTTCGAAATGATGTGGGCGCTGAATCGAGAGCTGCCTGGTCTGAAGCTGAGCGCTCCGGTCGAACTGACGCCGAGGCGCGGCGACGTGCTGTTCTACTCGTATCTCTGCGCACATGCGGGCAGCCAGAACGTCAGCGATCAGCCCCGCTTGGCGCTCAATGCGAAATGGTAGGTTCGCGAACGCTTCGGAAGGAAACCTCGTGAACACCCCACCGACTGCAGAGACGCTGAGGACGGGCGAGCGCCTGACGATCGAGTGCGTCATGCCCCCCCGAGCCAAGCCAAGAGGCGCAAGGGAATTTGCGACGCCTTCATGCGCCCTCAAGATGGCAGATTTCCGTTATAGGATACTGACGGCGTCCTCGCGTGGAGGGGCGCGCAGAGCTTGTGCGAGTTGGCGCGGGAGGAGAGGGAAGCGATGACAGGGACTGTCACCACGCCGGAAGAGTGTCTGCGCTATGTGGAGAGCGTCGGTCTGTGCAGCTGGCGCAGCCAGCCGAAACTTACCTGGATGCCTGCGCTGGAGGATGTGACGCCCTGGAAGGGCCGCGACCTGACCTATCGGACATGGTTCTGGAAGGACGATCTGCACATCGAGCGCCGTCTCTATTTTGGCATGCTGGTCACGCCGGGCATTCCGCTGTTTGTGTCGCTGGCGCTTCTGCCCATCCTGATCGCCGCACAGGGCGACATCGATGCCCGGACGCTGCAGGAAAAGGGCCTTCTAGCGTCCAATGCCCTGCGCGTCTACGAGCATATCGAGCGCTTTGGCCCGACCGCGACCCAGGCGCTCCCGTGGCCTTCCGGAAGCAGGATGCTCTCTCTGGCGGCCCTCCAGCAGAAGTTTCTGCTGACAAAGGTCAATCTGACAGGGCGCACACGCGGCACCTACGGCTATCGCTGGGATCTCTGCGAGAACGTCTTCCCCGACAGCTTCGCTCAGGCTGCCCGCCTGAGCGTCACCGCCGCACGCGGGCAGGTTCTTGCCCACCTCAGCCAGCACGGAGCAGACGTCACGATGAAAAGCGCGAACCGGCTCTTTCGCTGGCAGCCCCATTAGAGCCGGAAGGTTTGCACATGCGCGAAACATCCCCCGGCTAATCGGGCTTAACCAATTCGTAATAGTAGTCGTCCTTGCGCCTATCGCCGGTATATGGCCCGCGCAGCAGCGTTCCCAGATCGAAATGATCGACGAGACAACCGCCCAATACCGTATTTCCACAAGCGGGCTTCAT
>JAYTGR010000353.1:0-1946 GCA_043733205.1 Chthonomonadaceae bacterium | reverse complement strand
TCGCCATCACCTTATCGACTGCTCTGCGCGCGATCTTCGTCGCCTCGACATTCATCTCGTAGGCCAGATCGGAAAGGTCGTACTCCCCCATTCCGATTCGGGTCGCCCCAAAGGTGTTCGTCTCGATAATGTCCGCGCCAGCCTCCAGATAGGCGACATGGATCTCCTCGATCACGTCTGGCCGAACGAAGTTCAGCACTTCGTTGTTGTTCTTCAGGTCGATGGCATGATCGCGGAACCGTTCGCCGCGATAGTCGGCCTCGACCAGTCCGTACCGCTGGACCATGGTTCCCATCGCGCCGTCTATGATGAGAATGCGCTCCTTCAACAGCGATACTATGGGATGATTATTTTCCATGTTCCATTCTGTCCTTTCGTACATCCGACTCTCGCAGCCCCAGTTCTGTCCAGAGCAGCGTATTGAGTTGAACTCGCTTCACTCATAAAAGTCTTTCATTTATCGCCATGAGGAATTACGTCACCGTCTCCGAACCTTCATTATACCCGACCCACCCCTCTCACCAACTCATCTCTAGCGCCTCTGCGGTTCCTTAGCCCCGCCCCTAAAGGAGCGGTCTGTCTTTGGCAAGACCCCTGAAGGGGTCTGGGTCCAGCGTAAAAGGGTCTTTACGAGGAAATAATGAGGCTCCTGGCGCTTCCTAATGGGGATCCTCATTCTCTTTTACGGCCATCTCAGGCCCATTGATGGGCCTTAACCTTCCCAGCAGGCCTGCTCCTTTAGGGGCGGCGGCTGAAGGCAGGGAGACGGGAGGGGGACGGGAGGGGAGGTCACCCGCTCACGCCGGAGTTCCCTTGTCAGCCGGAGATACGATCCTCGCCGCCTGCTGAAAAGATATTTGGGCTAGCCCATCTGCGTGATTCGCCCTCCCGTGACGGGCAGATAAGCGCCGGTAACGTACCCGGCCAGATCGCTGAGAAAGAAAACACAGGCGTTTCCAATCTCGTCTGCGCTGCCATGTCGGCGCAGGGGCAGCGTTTTGGCGAAGTTCCTGGAGCCCTCCGATTCGGTGTCCACCTTCTCGTCGGCCATCCAGCCGGGGGCGACCATGTTGACGGTGATGTTCTCCGGTCCCAGTTCGCAGGCCAGAGAGCGTGAAAGCCCTACCATCGCGCCTTTGCCTGCCATATAGACCGACCAGCCCGACGGAGCCATGTCCCACAGTTCAGTGACGATATTGACGATGCGCCCGCCGCCCTGAGCGAGCATCACAGGACGCGCCGCATTGATCGTGTTCAGAACCGCCGTACATCCGAACGCGAAGGCGTTCTCATAGTCGTCCTGCGTCGCCAGCAGCAACGATCCATTCTGCTTGCCTCCGATCGCGTTGTTCACGACCCCATCGATGCGCCCAAAACGCGCGACGACGGCATCCATCATGGCGGCGACCGCCTCTGCACTGCGCACATCCGCCTGAAACGCTGCCGCCTCACCGCCCGCCTGCTCTATCTCTGCGACGACGGCCTCGGCTTTCTCTGCACTCTGCCCGTAGTTGACAGCAACCTTCGCGCCCTGCCGTGCAGCGACTCGACAGATCGCTGCCCCCAACCCCCGCGCCCCACCGGTCACCAAAACCACTCGATCTTGCAGCAGCATCTCGTCTTCTCCTCTGCGGGTATAATGGAATTGAGAACCTCGACCGGTTCTATCCGCCTGTAGTAAACGCTTTTAAACACGCCCAGGAGACCCGGCCCATGCTGCCCGAAGCCAACTCATATATGAATCTGCTCTGTGGACATCTCGAATACTTCGCACATCGCCTGCGTCAGCTGCCGCCGGAAGTGTGGGACTGGACGCCGGACATAGCCGCCCCTACCCCGCGCATTCTGGCGACCCATACGTGGCAGTGGCTCCAGTGCGACCGGCACCATATCAACGAAGCCGACGCCTCGAAACACCCGCGTATCCCGGACGCGCCCACGGACAC
>JAYTGR010000352.1:0-5672 GCA_043733205.1 Chthonomonadaceae bacterium | reverse complement strand
TGTCTGGAATATGATTGTGCAGCGGAGGGGCTGGCTCCGTGAGGTGCTTGAGCAGTATCGCGCCTGGATTGTCGGCTTCGAACGGAGTGACGCCGCTCAGGTACTCGTAAAACAGAATCCCAAGCGAGTAGAGGTCGGAGCGGAAGTCGGCCTTCTCTCCCTTCAACTGTTCGGGAGCCATGTAGGCAAGCGTTCCCGCTGCCAGGCTGGCCTGACTGCGGGAGTTCGCGGTGAGCAGCCGGGCGAGGCCGAAGTCCATCAGTTTGATCGTGCCATCATCGCAGACGAAGACATTTTCCGGTTTGATGTCGCGGTGAATAAATCCCTGCCGGTGGGCCGCTTCCAGGGCGCGGCACAGCGGCAGGGCCACCCGCGAGAAGAGCGGCCGATCGGTAACCGACATACAGTGCCGCAGCGAGTGGCCTCGCAGCAGCTCCATGACGATAAAGACCGTGTGGGTCGCATCTTCTTCGCAAAGGTCGAAGACGGTGACGATGTTCGGGTGCATCAGTCCGGCCAGTGCCTGGGCTTCCCGAAGGAACTGAGACCGGGCAGCCTCCTGCTGGACGAGATGCGGCGCGATGACTTTGAGAGCGACATGGCGCTTGAGACGGGAATCGTAGGCACGATAGACGATGCCCATGCCTCCGATCCCGATCTGCTCTTCAATGTCATAACGTCCTGCGACTCTGGTACCGATCATCTTATGCCTCGCACGCCCTGGCTATTCTATAGTCCCCTCGTTACGCAGGAGGGGCTGGGGAGGTATATTGCCTCTATAACTGGCTGAGACGCTGGCGGTTCGGGGCGGGCGGGCGTGGGTCAGCCTTCGGAACGCATCCAGCGCAGATAGTCTGCGGCGTGATAAGTCAAAATAATGTCCGCGCCGGCGCGCTTGAAGGCCGTCAGCGTCTCCCCAACGACGCGCTGCTCGTCGATCCAGCCGTTGTGCGCGGCCGCCTTTACCATGCTGTACTCACCGGAAACATTATAGATCGCGAGCGGCAGGTCGAAGCGTTCGCGGGCATCACGCAGGATGTCGAGATAGGCAAGTCCGGGCTTCACCATCAGGATGTCTGCGCCTTCCGCGACATCGAGTTCCATCTCCCGCAGCGCTTCGCGGCGGTTGGGCGGATCCATCTGGTAAGCGCGCCGGTCGCCGAACTGCGGGGTGCTGTCCGCCGCCTCCCGGAAAGGACCGTAGAAGCCGCTGGCATATTTCGCGCTGTAGGCCATGATCGGCAGATGCGCGAAGCCCGCGCCGTCCAGCGCTTCCCGGAGCGCTCCGATGCGTCCATCCATCATGTCGGATGGCGCGATCACATCGGCGCCGGCTTCAGCATAACAGACGGCGGTGCGGGCGAGAAGTTCAAGGGTGGGGTCGTTATCGACATGTCCATCGCGGATCACACCGCAGTGGCCGTGCGAGGTGTATTCGCAGAGGCAGACGTCCGGCACGATCAGCATACTATCACCGACGACACGCCGAAGCGCGCGTATCGCCTGCGGCACAATGCCGTCCTCCGCATAACCGCCGCTGCCGACCTCGTCCTTCTCCGCCGGAATGCCGAACAGCATCAGGGCAGGCAGGCCCAGATCCGGCAGTTTCTCGACGGTCCTGCACAGATCGTCCAGGGTATAGCGGAACACGCCCGGCATCGACGGAATTTCGCGGCTCTCGCTCTCCATCGTTACAAACATGGGATAGAGCAGATCATCCGCAGTAACGTGATTTTCGCGGACCATGCGCCGAATGGTTTCGGTGCGCCGCAGGCGTCGGGGCCTATGGATCAGACTACGCATTTTCTTGACCCCAGAGTTTCTCCAGCGCCGCCACAAGGCCGGGGATCGTATGATCCTCCGCAACGCACTGGACGGTCAGATCGAAGGCCCGCGCCGCATCTGCGGTCACGGGGCCGATTGCAACGAGGGGCGTTGTGCCGACCAGCGCTTTGGGCGTTTGGGACGGGGTCGCGACTGCCTGAGCAAAGTTGTGTACGGTCGAAGCGGAGGTGAAGGTGACGGCATCGACACGGCCCTCCTGCAGCAGCCGCCGAATATCGTCTGCGCCCTCCCCATCGAACAGTGTCTCGTAGACGGGAATGAGATCGACGACAGCTCCGCGCGCGGTGAACTGTTCGGGCAGAATTTCGCGGGCCTCTTTTGCCCTGGGGAAGAGCAGGCGCTTTCCGGTCAAATCCGCTTCAGGCCACTGGACGAGCATCGCCTCAGCAACCGCTTCCGCAGGGACGAAGTCGGCGCGCAGACCGAGGTGTTCGCGCAGTGCCTGGGCGGTAGCAGGTCCCAGTGCCGCAATTTTGGTTTTATGGAACGCCCGCGCATCGAGATCGAGCGCGCGCAGCCGCTCGGCGATGATCGGGACCGCATTAATACTGGTGAAGACCGCCCAGTCGTACTCCGTGAGGTTTCTAAGAGCGGTGTCGAGCGCGGAACAGTCGGCCAGATGGGCGATCCGAATCACCGGAAACTCGACAGGATCAGCCCCTTTGGCGCGCAGCAGGTCGACGAGGCCGCTGGCCTGTTCACGGGCACGGGTGACCAAAATACGCTTGCCGTGCAGCGGCCGCGCTGCTGTGTCATCGAACCAGCGCAGCGCCGACCGCAGCTTCACGACCTCGCCGACGACGCAGACAGCCGGAGGAGTCAAACCCGCATTCCGCACGATCTCGACGATCGTGGCAAGGGTGCCGATAACAACCCTTTGCTGTGCCCAGGTTCCCCACTGCACGAGTGCGACAGGTGTCTCTGGCGAACGCCCATGCTCCTGAAGCCGCGCTGCGATCTCCGGCAGGGCTTCGACGCCCATGAGAAAGACCAGGGTATCGGCCGCATGCGCGATATGCGCCCAGTTGCGTCGGCCCTCGGCCTCGCCAGGAGCACGCGTCCCCGACTCGCGGGCCTCGTCGCGCTCATGTCCGGTGATTACGGCAAACGAGGAGGCTGCATCTCGGTGGGTGACAGGAATGCCGGCATAAGCGGGCGCTGCGATGGCGGAGGTGACGCCGGGAACGATCTGAAACGGGACGCCCGCCGTCCGGCACTCCTCCGCCTCTTCTCCGCCCCGACCGAAGACGAACGGATCGCCGCCCTTCAGCCGTGCCACCGACTTGCCCTCTTTGGCCTTCGCGATCAGCAGGGCATTGATGTCCGACTGCCGCATCGCGTGCTGGGCGCTCGCCTTGCCGACATAGATCTTTTCGGCGTCGGGACGGACATGCTGGAGCAGGGAGGGGTGCGCGAGCCGATCGTACACCACGACATCGGAGGTGCGCAGCAGCTCCATGCCGCGCACGGTGATCAGTCCGGGATCGCCCGGCCCGGCCCCGATCAGGTAGACGGTTCCGGCAGGTAGTGAAAACTGGTCTGTCATAGGTCGGGTATCTGCCAATCGATAGGTGATTTATGCGCTGCGACAAGAGCGGCATTGATTTTCGAGAAGGGGCTGCTGCCGAAAAAGCCGCTGCGGGCGGAGAGCGGGGAGGGGTGCGCCGACTGGATAACGGTGTGCCGAGTCGTGTCGATCAGCGGCAGTTTCTTCTGGGCATATCCTCCCCAGAGCACGAAGACGACCGGCTCCTCCCTGGCGTTCACGGCGCGCAGCGCCGCGTCGGTGAAAGTTTCCCAGCCTTTACCCTTGTGCGAGTTCGCCGTATGTGCGCGCACCGTCAGGACTGCATTGAGCATCACGACACCCTGTGCGGCCCACGAAACCAAATAGCCGTTGTTCGGGATCTTACAGCCGAGGTCCGTCTGCAGCTCCTTGTCGATATTGACGAGGGAAGGGGGCGCTGCGATTCCAGGCCGCACCGAAAAACAGAGCCCGTGCGCCTGATTGTTGTCGTGATACGGGTCCTGCCCGAGCAGAAAGACGTTCGCATTCTCATAAGGAGTGAATCGCAGCGCGTTGAACACATCGTCGTCGGGCGGAAAAACTTCGTACTGCGCGCGTTCTGCGGCGACAAACTCACGCAGCTTCGTGAAATAAGGCTGTGTCGTCTCGGCTTCGAGATAGGGCTGCCAGCTTTCGGGGATATTCATGATAATGTCTCCGTTCCCAATCGGGTCGATCCTGAATTCCGTTCTCACTTCCACTCCGCTCGCAGCGTCGGTTCCGGAAAGGTTTGGCGTGAGCCAGTAAAGTCTACAGCGTCAGGCTGTTCGGATCGAGCACCGTGTCATGACGCTCGGCCTCGATCAGGTCGGGATAGTCCAGGATGTAGTGCAGTCCGCGGCTCTCGTGGCGGTGGAGGGCGGATTCGACGATCAGACTGCCTACGGTTGCGATGTTCTTCGTCTCCCAGGCGGCGACGGTGTTTGGCTCCCGGCGCAGCGCCTTGCGAATCTGTGCGAGTTCACGCCGCGTCTTTTCAAGCTCCGCTGTAGTCCGTACGATCCCGACATTGCGCTGCATCAGCCGCCGAACAGATTTCCACAGGGGATCGATCGTCGTTTCGGGGAGAGAGACGGGGTCGTCACAGGGGCAGGGCGAGCCTTCCGGCGGGGGATCTTTCTGATATCGAAGAGTGTGCAGTGCGGCCCGATAGCCGAAGACCATGGCTTCGAGGAGCGAGTTGGAAGCGAGCCGATTCGCGCCGTGTACGCCCGTACATGCGACCTCTCCGGCGGCGTAGAGACGTGGAATATTGGTGCAGCCTTCCAGATCGGTGACGACGCCTCCGCACTGGTAGTGCTGGGCGGGCACGATCGGGATGGGCTGCTGCGTGATGTCGATTCCAACGCTCAGGCAGCGCTCGTAGACCGTCGGGAAATGTTCGCGCAGAAAGACGGGGTCGATATGGGTGGCATCGAGGTAGACACACGGCACATCGCGGCGCTTCATCTCGCTGACGATGGCGCGTGCAACGACATCACGGGGAGCCAGTGCGCCGAGCGGATGATACCGCTCCATAAACGTCTCGCCGTCCTCATGCTTCAGGATGCCGCCCTCGCCGCGCAGCGCCTCGGTGATGAGAAACGCCCGCGCTTTAGGGTGGTACAGGGTCGTGGGATGGAACTGGATAAACTCCATATTCGCGACCGTCGCGCCTGCCCGCCAGGCCATTGCGACCCCGTCTCCGGTTGCAACGATGGGATTGGTCGTATGCAGGTAGACCTGGCCGCAGCCGCCGGTTGCCAGCAGGGTGGCACGGGCGCGGAAGGTGCTGCGTGTTCCTGTTTCGCCGTCGAGCGCGCAGGCACCTGCACAGACACGGCCTGCGTCCGTCTCCAGAATCAGCAGGTCGGTGACGAACAGATGTTCGTAGACCGTGATCTTCGGCTCCGCCTTGACGGCTTCGAGGAGGGTCCGTTCGCACTCCCAGCCGGTATAGTCGGCGGTATGGACGATGCGATTGCGCGAGTGTCCGCCCTCTCTGCCGAGAGAGAGCACCTCCAGACCGTCGGTATTGGTCTCGGTGTTGAACTGCGCCCCCAGGGTCATGAGATGGCGGATCCGCTCGGGACCTTCATGCACCAGTACGTCGACAGCGTCCGCGTGGCAGAGCCCCGCTCCGGCGACAAGGGTGTCCTGTGTATGCAGTTCAAACGAATCGTTGTCGGCGAGAACGCCTGCGATGCCGCCCTGCGCCCAACTGCTGTTGGCGTCGGTCCGGTTCTTCTTGGTCAGCAGCGCGACCGAACCGAACTCTGCA
>JAYTGR010000351.1:0-5673 GCA_043733205.1 Chthonomonadaceae bacterium | reverse complement strand
CGCGCACGGCTTTACATACGCCTGCGGCGTCAACAGACTGCTATAGAATGCAAACGGTTCCTCGGTAGGTGAGGTTCCCGCGTACACACAGGCCACTGCCCGGCGGCGTCCAGAGACGTCCCGATAGCGGGTAGAGCAGGCACTCCCGGACGAAGGGTTTGCCTAAAGTGGCTGAGACGATCCCGTCTCTTACGGTGCGCGGTGCCAAAACTCAAACGAGTGGGGAGAACGCAGCGACGATGCCGACAGACGGCACGGAACGCCTGCGGCCGGGTCACGCGCCCTTCTCCTCACCGGAGACGGGTTTTTTTGTTGTCCGCCCATTCCCAAATTCAAACCGTGTACGACCCATGCCGTGTGCCCGTGTCTCCCGCCTGCCGCAGAGGTTCTGCTGCCCGCGCTTGGTCTCCGTGCGGTTCATTCGGGCTCCTCTGGAGTTTTAGAAGACGCAGGAAAGGAGGGTGCGATGATTCGAATGAACTATACTCCGCAGGCAGTGCGGGACTCGCACCGCATCGGCTGGCGCGACCTCGTCCTGTTTACAGCGTTCTTCGGGCTGCTGTTCGGTGTGCTGCATCTGACGAAGGAGATGCGGGTGCCTTTCGCTCCCTCGGTGACGATGCAGATCGACCTTTCGCCCTGGGCGCTGCCGGGCTATGCGGCGCGCTCGCTGCTGCGCATGTTTCTGGCGTTTGGAGCGAGTCTGCTGTTTACTTTCGTCTACGGCTATATCGCCGCCTACAACCTGCGCGCGCAGAAGATCCTGGTGCCGCTGCTGGACATCCTGCAGTCGGTGCCTGTCCTCGGCTTCCTGTCGATCACGGTGACGGGGTTCATGGCGCTCTTTCCCGGCTCCCTGCTGGGCCTGGAGTGCGCGAGCATCTTCGCCATCTTCACCGGACAGGCGTGGAACATGACGTTCAGCTTCTACCAGTCGCTGCGCACCATTCCCAAAGAACTGCGCGAGGCCACTACGATCTATCGCCTGAACTGGTGGCAGCGATTCGTCAAACTGGAGGCGCCCTACAGCATGATCGGGCTGGTCTGGAACGGCATGATGAGTTTCGGCGGAGGCTGGTTCTTTCTGGCCGCCTCCGAAGCGATCTCTGTACTGGGAAACAACTTCAAACTGCCCGGCATAGGCTCCTATATGGCGACCGCAGTAGAGAAGGGCGACACCAAAGCGGTCGCCTGGGCGATCCTGACCATGATCGTGGTCGTCGTGATGATAGACCAGCTGTTTTGGCGGCCGGTCGTGGCGTGGTCGCAGAAGTTCAAGTTCGAGCAGACCGATTCTTCCGCCGAACCGACCTCCTTCGTGCTGGATGTGGTGCGGAAATCGGCGCTGATCGACTGGCTGGAAAAGCGGATGTTCGTCCCGTTCGGGAGAGCGCTCGATAAGCTGTTTGCCCGCACCGCGCGCAGCGCCAAAGGCCCAATGCTTGCGTCCGCTGTACGTAATCTAATAAACGTTGTCTTCACCATGGCGCTGGGAGCGCTGGTGCTCTATGGTGCGGTTCGGGGAATGAACGTCGTCCGCAGCGAGATAACCATCGGTCAGGCCGTTCATATCGTCTATCTGGGGCTGCTGACGCTAATGCGCGTCGCGATTATGGTCGTGCTGGCGACCCTGATCTGGACGCCGATCGGAGTGCGTATCGGCTTTACCCCCCGGCTTGCCCGGATCGCGCAGCCCCTGGTGCAGATCGGCGCATCCTTTCCGGCGAACTTAATTTTTCCGGTCGCGGTGCTGATCTTCCTGCGCCTGCACGTCAACTTCGAGTGGGGAAGCATCCTGCTGATCGCGCTGGGCACGCAGTGGTACATTCTGTTCAACGTGATCGCCGGGGCCAGCGCGGTGCCCGGAGACCTGCGCGAGGCGGCCCTGGTCTTCCGCCTGCGCGGCTGGACGCTCTGGCGGACGCTCATCCTGCCCGCGATCTTCCCCGCCTGGGTGACAGGGGCGCTGACAGCCGCCGGAGGCGCGTGGAACGCCAGCATCGTCGCCGAAGTTGCCTCCTGGGGCACGCAGAAACTGACGGCGCACGGCCTCGGCGCCTACGTGGCCGCAGCAACGGAAAAAGGCGACTGGCCTGCCATCATTTTCGGCATCGCGACGATGTCTGCCATCGTCGTCCTGCTAAACCGTCTCGTCTGGAGACCGCTCTACGCACTCGCAGAAGGCCGCTATCGATTGGGATAACCTAACCCCCGTCCCCTTCCCTGTGAGCGGAGCGAACGAAATTCATCGCGCGGAAACGATGAATTTGGACTGCCCGAAGGGCGACCTTTCCGGGAAGGGGACGGGGGTTTAGGCAGGAAGGGAGGTGTGCTATGACAGCAGCAGTGCAGAACAAGACCGCGCTGTTGAGCGCGGAGACGGTTAACAAATACTACGGGGACGGTTCCAAGCGAATCCTTGTCCTCAAAGATGTGAATCTGGACATTCGGGAGGGCGAGATCATCGCGATCCTGGGGCCGTCCGGTTCCGGGAAGTCGTCGCTGCTTCGCATCCTGGCGGGGCTTTCGGCGGCGTCGGAAGGGACCGTGCGGTTTCAGGGCGCGGTGCAGACCGGGCCGAACCCGCATGTCGCCATTGTGTTTCAGACCTTCGCGCTGTTCCCATGGCTGTCGGTCTATCAGAATGTCGAGGTGGGACTGCTGAACTCGGATGTGCCGGAGATCCAGCGGAGGAGGCGTATTCTGGAAGCCATCGACGTCATCGGTCTCGACGGCTTCGAAGACGCCTATCCGAAAGAGCTTTCCGGAGGAATGCGGCAGCGCGTCGGCTTTGCGCGGGCGCTGGTCGTGCAGCCGGAGATCCTCTTCATGGATGAGCCGTTCTCCGCGCTCGATGTCCTGACGGGCGAGAACCTCAAAAAAGAGCTGCTCTCGCTCTGGCGCTCGCGTAAGATTCCGACCAAAGCCATCGTGATGGTGACGCACAACATCGAAGAGGCCGTGGTTATGGGCGACCGTCTGGTGGTCATGGGATCGAACCCTGGCGTCGTGCGGGTCGATATGCCCGGACTGCCGGTGGAAGAGCGCGGCAAGATGCACCCCGAGCATGTCCGCCTGGTGGACTACCTCTATGGGGTGATGACCAATCCCAAGGAGGCGGTCGCGCCCTTCGGGGCCAACGAGGCCGTCACACCGCATTCCGCACCTTCGACGCGCGCCTATCAGTCTCTGCCGCATGTCCCGGTCGGGCAGGTGACGGGCCTGGTCGAGCGTCTGCATGCCGATGGGGATCGCGAGGACATCTATGCGCTGGGCCGCGAGCTGCAGATGGAAGTAGACGATCTGCTGCCGCTCGTGCAGGCGATCGATATGCTGGACCTCGGCAATATCGAGCAGGGCGATGTCTATCTCACTGCGGCTGGCGTCCACTTCGCCGTAGCAGGGGTCTTAGAAGAAAAAGAGGTCTTTCGCGAGCAGGCCATCGCGCATGTACAGCTGATCAAGCAGATCCTGCATCAGCTCGATCACTCCGGAAACGGACGCATCCGCCGGGAAGCCGTGCTGCGCGAACTCGCCTCGTGTTTCAGTGAGGAGGAGGCCGAACGCCAGCTCGACACCGCCATCGACTGGGGCCGCTATGCCGAACTCTTCGCCTACGACGATCAGGAGGGGAATTTCTATCGCGAATCGCCTGATACGTCTCCTTCGTCGGGCGGCTAAAATGCGCTGGATCGGACGGCCTAACCCCCCCCTGCCCCCTTCCCACACTTTACCCCGTTCAACCCGCCCCTAAAGGAGCGGTCTGTCTTTGGCAAGACCCCTGAAGGGGCCTGGGTCCGGTGCAAATAGGTCTTTATGCGGATGCAATGAAGCTGTTGGCGCTTCCTGATGGGGAGCTTCGATCTCCTTAACAGCTCTCCCAGGCCCATTTATGGGCCTTAACCTTCCCAGCAGGCCGCTCCTTTAGGGGCGGCGGCCTTAAGGGACAAGCTAAGCCGTTTCGGGAAGGGGACGGGGGGGCTAGGCCGACCCGTCAAGCGCGGAGGAAGCACTGCGACGTCTTCCGCCTGCCGTATCGTTTTTAGCGGGTCATACGGCGGTAGCCGAAGATCAGCAGCGCCCATAGGGGGGAGTAAACCACGATCCAGACGAGGAGCTGGACGGGCAGGCGCAGGGCCATCAGGAAGGAGTGGGCGGCGGCTTGTCCGGTGCCGCTGACCTCTTCCATGAACGGACTCGCGGGTTTGACCGCCTCCGAAACAGCTTTTTTCGGTTTCTCGTCCAGTTCCACCGTGATCTCGGAGAGTGTCCCGAGGCGGGTGAGCATTTTGAGCCGCGCCTGCGACTGCGCGACCCGAATCCGCAGCTGACGCAGCGTCTCTTCGTCGCGCACCGTTTCGGAGTGACGGCGGCGCTCCTTCAGCTTCTCTTCCGTGGTGAGGATGTCGGCGCGGAGGACATGACCGGTCTCCTGCTCGTCGCTCACCTTCTCCGTGATGTCCTCGCCGCTCAGAGTTTTGCCTTTCAGCAGGCCCAGCCGCGCAAGCTGTCCCATCACGGTATCGAACTGATCCACCGGCACTTTGCAGGTCAGCGAAGCCTGGCGGGTGTTGTCCTCTACGGTCGTCAGCTGGTTCTGCGCCACATACCCCTTCGACTCTTTCACCAGCCGTTCGACCGATTCGCTCTGCTGCTCCGCGTTCGCCACCTCGATAGTCAGAGTCGCCTCCCTATGCACCTGTCGCTCGGTTATCAGATCCTCCAGTCCGTTTGCGTCAGCGAAAGAAATATGGTGTGAAGGCCGCGATGGGATGTTTGGAGCCGGATTCGTTTCAGCCTTTCCGTAGGGTTTTAATGTTCCGCGGAGTGTATTTAGATTCCCATTGGACGGGGTGCCGTTATTCAACAGCTCCTGCGGCGGAGAAAAGACGATCTTGTTTTTTCTTCCATTGCCAGCTTGAATCCGCAGGTTTAAATGGGCAGGCTGGTGCAGCATCCATGAAGAATCTGCATTTTTTTTGCCGCTCGCATAGAGCTGCTCATTGGCCTGGGCACCGCCATCTGTCGTTGTCACTATGGGGGTGTCGTAGTCTTGGGTGTAAAGTAGCAGTCCTGTTCCAATCTGCCTGGGGTTCGCTGCGGCGCTGTTGGAGTGGGAGGCGTGATCCTGGGAGCGGTTCGTGGCAGGGTAGAGGACGAACCAGGCCAGGACTGCCGACGCGGAGGCGCCCCAGATCAGGACGGGCTTTTCGCGCCATTTCGGGAGCATCGGAACTTTTGCGTCCGGTGCTGTGGTGGGGACTGCGGCCAGTATCCGTGCGCGCAGCGTGCCGCTCATTTCCAGGCTGTCGGCGGCGCGCATACGGGTTCCCATCAGGCGCATCTCCTCGATCTCCTGTCGGCAGGCCTCACAGCGGTTTAGATGCAGGCGCATCGCGATACGGGCGGCGGGCGACAGCTGCCCGTCCAGAAAAGCTTTCAAGTCGCTGCGCAGTCTCTCGCATTCGGTCATCGTTTTGCCTCCTGCGGCATCGCCACGCCGGCTGTGTCCGCACTGTCTCCGATTACATAACTTGTCAGGCTCACCCGCAGCCGGCGGATCGCATTCGAGAGCCGCGATTTCACCGTGCCGACCGGAATCTCCAGCACCTGGGCGCATTCTCGGTACGTCAGGCCGTGCAGTTCGCACAGCACCACGACATCGGCGTGGTG
>JAYTGR010000350.1:0-5673 GCA_043733205.1 Chthonomonadaceae bacterium | reverse complement strand
TGGAGCCGGTCGATCCCCCGCGTCCCGTGCCGCTGGAGCCTCGGCCTGCACGCCGTCAGGCAGCCCCTTCCGCACCCGAACCGGAGGCCGTACTGCCTGCGGGAACGTACACCATCGCCTCGCGGGAGGCGGCGCGGCGGCATCGAATGGGAATTGGCACGATCAGTTCCGAGAGCGCCGTCCGAGTCGTCTTTCTGCGCGGCGGCGAGCTGGGAACGGTGGATGAGAACTTCCTGGCCCGCCTCACGCCGGGCGACACCTTTCTCTTCGGCGGGCATACGCTGGAACTCGTATTCGTCAAGGAGATGAAGGCGTATGTGCGGAAAGCCACACGCCGCAGCGGCATCGTGCCGAAATGGGTCGGAGGCCGGCTGCCGCTCTCTGTCCCATTGGCGCATCGTGTGCGGGCGAAGTTCGCGGAGGCCGCCGCCCACGCCGCCAGCGATCCGGAAATGCTGGCCCTCGCTCCCCTCCTCGATGTGCAGCGCCGATGGTCCGCTCTGCCCGCCGCCGATCAGCTCCTGATCGAACGGCTGGAGACCCGCGACGGTCACCATCTGTTCTTCTACCCATTCGAGGGCCGCGCCGTCCACGAGGGTCTGGCCTCGCTGCTCGCCTATCGTCTGACGCAGCTGGAGCCGCGCACCGTCACCCTCTCCGTGACAGACTACGGTTTCGAACTGCTCTCCGCCGATCCCTGGGAAGGAACGCTCCACCCGGCATCCCTCGACCGCCTGCTCTCTGCGGAAAACGCTCTCCCGGAACTGCTGGCGTGTATGAATTCAGCCGAAATCGTGCGGCGGCAGTTCCGGCAGATCGCCCGCGTCGCCGGTCTAATCCCCACCGGCCTGCCCAGCGCGAGCAGGACCGCGCGCCAGCTGCAGGCCTCCAGCGGCCTCATCTACGATGTGCTTACAAACTACGATCCCGACAATCTGCTGCTCCAGCAGGCGCGCCGCGAAACTCTGACCACGCAGCTCGAAGCAGGCCGGATCGAGGCGGCGCTGCTGCGCCTCTCCTCCGCCCGGCCGCTCATCACCGATCCCAACCGTCTCACACCGTTCGCTTTCCCCATCTGGGCCGAGCGCATCCAGGCGCAGGTCAGCAGCGAAAAATGGCTGGATCGCGTCCAGAAGATGGCCGTTCAGCTCGATGCCGCTGTAAGCCCCGCTACAAAAAAACGCCTGCGCGGTTAATGGAGAAGCAGCTTCCTCACCACTCGGTTATCCGGTGAGGCGTACTTCGGCGACATCTTCTCCGACTGCAAAGATCCGGTCTTCTCTGCTGGGGGAGATCCGTGGCCGGCCGGCGAAATCGGTGAAGGCGGGCAGAACAAGGACGCGTGGACGCACCCAGAAGCAGGGGAGATTCATGCGGGCGCTGCCCCTGCCCTGCAGAGTAACGCACGGATGCAGGTGCCCGGCAAGAGCGGGCCGCGAATCCAAGGTGCGGTCGGGAGGCTCGTGGCACAGCGCCAGAGTGCCTGCTTCGTGGGGTTCAGGAACGCAGGCGATGCGCCATTCGGGGGGAGGGTCGCCTGCGCTGCGGTCGTGGTTGCCGCGCACGAGCAGGATCTCCAGGGCAGCGTGCCGATCGCGCCAGGCGGCGAACAGGTCGTGTGTGGCGGATGTCATGCCGCTTTGGGCATGTAACAGGTCGCCCAAGACGACGAGCCGGGAGGACTGCGTCTGTTCCAGCAGCGCGCTCAGGCGATCGAGATCGCCCTGTCCGGCAGCGGACGGTATGGGAATGCCGTGGCGGCGGAAAGACGCGTCCTTGCCGAAATGGAGATCGGCAATGTACAGGACGTCCTGATCCTGCTGCCAGAGGGCGCGCTCCGGCAGCAGGGTCAGACGTTCACCATTCCATTCAAGCTGTGCCGCGATGGGTTCCGCTCCTTGTTCAGGCTGAAAGGATCAGGACGCCAGTTTCGTCAGAGCTTCGAACTCTGCGGCCGTCAGTTCGATCTCGGCGGCGTGGGTGTTCTCCTCCAGGTGGGCCACCGAAGAGGTGCCGGGGATCGGCAGCATCGCGGGCGAACGCTTCAGCAGCCACGCCAGCGCCAGCTGCGCAACAGAAGCCTTGTGATTCTGCGCCGCTTTGCCCAGCGGACCGCCGGGGCGGGCGAGTTTGCCGGCATCGACCGGGAACCAGGGAATGAAGCCCAGATCGTTCTCCTCGCAGTAGTTCAGGACCGCCTCGGAGCTGCGGTTGGCGAGATTGTAGAGGTTCTGCACCGAGACGATCGGCAGGATGGCCTGCGCCTTCTCGATCTCCTCGACCGAAACTTCGGACAGACCGACATGCCGAATTTTGCCCTCCTGCTGCATCTCTTTCAGCACACCGAGCTGGTCTTCGAGGGCCACCTTCGCGTCGATACGGTGCAGCTGGTACAGGTCGATACGCTCCAGACGCAGGCGGCGCAGGCTCATCTCCACACACTGCCGCAGATATTCCGGTCGTCCCACCGGCAGCCACTGGTCCGGCCCCTGACGCGTGAGGCCGCCCTTGGTCGCGATGACGAGACCGGATGCATAGGGCGAGAGCGTGTCGCCGATCAGCTGTTCGGAAACGAATGGGCCGTAAGAGTCGGCGGTATCGATGAAGTTAATGCCCAGATCGACCGCACGCCGCAGCACCCGCTGCGCCTCCTCCCGATTCGTGGGCTCGCCCCAGATCCCTTTGCCTGTAATTCGCATCGCGCCGAATCCAAACCGATTTACCGTCAGGTCGCCGCCGAAGGTGAATGTGCCGGAAGCTGCTGCCACCGTCGCTGCCGCCGCACTGTTCATATCTGTTCTCCTTGTGATTTCTCTGTTCGATCTTCGTTAAACTACGGTCGGGTAACGTGTACGGTTCCGAGTCCGAGGCTGTCAAAGCCGCAAATGAACCTATCGGCACAGCGTTCGTATGGAAGACCAAGGTCCGCGCTCGGGCCTGCCAATAAGAAGAGACAGGTGAATTTCGCGATGGCTCTGCTGGAAATAGATGCAAATGGGCTCTGCTGCGCAGCGGGGGATTTCTATGTCGATCCCTGGCGGGGGGTGGAGCGCGCCGTGATCACGCATGGTCATTCCGACCATGCGCGCTGGGGCAGCGGAAACTACCTGACCTCCGCAGGCGGCGTCGATGTCGTGCGGGCGCGCGTGGGCGAGGAGGCTCCGATCACCGGTGTGGAATGGGGTGAAACCGTCCTGCAGAACGGTGTGCGGATCAGTTTTCATCCGGCGGGACACATTCTGGGATCGGCGCAGGTGCGGGTGGAGTATCGGGGCGAAATCTGGGTGGTGAGCGGAGACTACAAGACGGAGCCCGATATCACCTGCGAAGCGTTCGAGCCGGTGCGGTGCCACACCTTTGTGACGGAGTCTACCTTTGGACTGCCGATCTACGTCTGGCGGCCGCAGCGGGAGATCTTTGCGGAGATCGATGCCTGGTGGCGATCCAGCCGGAGTCAGGGCCGTGCCTGCGTTCTGTTCGCTTACGCACTGGGCAAAGCGCAGCGTCTGCTGGCCGGCGTCGATCCGACTATCGGCCCGATCGCGGTCCACGGCGCGGTGCATCGGTTCGTCGATCTGTATCGGGAGGCGGGTGTGGCGCTGCCGCCGGTGCTGCGCGGCGACGAGGAAGGGGCAAAAGAGGTGCGGGGGAAGGGCCTGGTGATCGCGCCGCCCAGCGCCGCCAACTCGACCTGGCTGCGCAAGTTCGGGGAGGTCTCCACGGCTTTCGCATCGGGCTGGATGCAGGTGCGCGGTATCCGCCGGCGGAGAGCGGCGGATCGCGGCTTCGTCCTCAGCGATCACGCCGACTGGCCGGGCCTGCTCGACACGATCCGCGCCACCGGCGCCGAGCATGTCGCTGTCACCCACGGTCCTGCCGTGCCGGCGCTGGTACGCTATCTGCAGGAGGAGCGCGGCCTCGACGCGAGGGCGCTGGTCACCCCCTATGGCGACGATGAGGAGACGGCCGCGCCGGAGGACGCCGCACCGGAAGAGAATGTGAGCGCAGAAAGTCAGGCAGAGGCGTGAAACGGTTTACCGAACTCTATTTTGAAATCGACGGCACCAATCGGACGGGCGAAAAGGTCGAGGCGATGGTGCGGTATTTTCGGGAAGCGCCGCCCGCAGATGCGGCGTGGGCGCTCTACTTCCTGTCCGGACGCAAGCTCAACCGTTCGGTATCGACGACGGCGCTGCGGCAGTGGCTGGCAGAGGAGACCGGGCTGCCGCTGTGGCTGATCGAGGAGTGCTACGACACGGTCGGCGACCTGGCGGAGGCGCTGGCGCTGCTCTATCCCGACCGGGAAAGGCGCGGCGATATTCCCCTGCACCAGCTGGTAGAGGAGCGCATGACGCCCCTGCGCACCCTGCCGGACCCGGAAAAGCGTGCCCTGCTGGTGGACGACTGGGACCGGATGTCGATGCCGGAACGGCTGGTCTGGAACAAGCTGATCATGGGCTCGTTTCGGGTGGGGGTCGCGCGCACGCTGCTCGAACGCGCCATCGCCCGCGCCGCCGATCTGCCGCAGCCGCTGGTGGCCCACCGGCTTATGGGTGACTGGGAGCCGAGCGCGGCGGGCTACGAAACCCTGGTGGCGCCTGCAGGGGCGGAGGCGATCCATCATGCCCAGCCCTACCCCTTCTTTTTGGCACAGCCTGTCGAGAACGCCACGGAATCTCTGGGAGATGTCGGGGACTGGCTGGCAGAGTGGAAGTGGGATGGCATTCGCGCGCAGCTGCTCCAGCGCAGCGGAGAGACCCGCATCTGGTCACGCGGGGAAGAGCTGGTGACCGACCGCTTTCCCGAAATTGCCGCGCTCGGCCCGCTCCTGCCGGAAGGCACCGCCGTCGATGGCGAAATCCTTGCCTGGGATACGACGTCCGACCCGCCCCAGCCTCTCCCCTTTGCCGCCCTACAGCGCCGCATCGGCCGCAAGAACATCGGCCCAAAACTGCTGAAAGAGGTGCCGGCCGCACTTGTCGCGTTCGATCTGCTGGAGAAAAATGGCAAGGATCTGCGCTCCGCTCCGCTGCAGGAGCGCCGGGCGCAGCTGGAAGCGCTTATCGCGGCCCTCAATTCTCCGGTACTGCGGCTCTCACCGCCCCTCGACGCCGCGACATGGGACGATCTCGCCGCCCTGCGCGCCCGCTGCCGGGAAGCCTCGGCGGAAGGCCTGATGCTCAAGCGTAAGGACTCTGCTTATGGCGTCGGACGGCCGCGCGGAGACTGGTGGAAGTGGAAGATCGAACCCTATTCGCTCGATGCCGTGCTGACGGCTGCGCAGCCCGGACATGGCAATCGCGCCAACCTGTTCACCGACTATACGTTCGGCGTCTGGCATGAGGGCCGCCTGGTTACGATCGCGAAGGCTTACTCCGGCCTGACCAATCCCGAAATCGCCGCAGTCGATGCATTTGTCCGCAGACATACCCTGGAAAAGCACGGTCCCGTTCGTACTGTAGAGCCTCTGCTGGTCTTCGAACTGGCGTTCGAAGGCGTCCAGGTTTCGACTCGGCACAAAGCCGGTCTCGCCGTGCGGTTTCCCCGCATCTCCCGCTGGCGCAAAGACAAACAGCCTGCCGACGCCGACACTCTGGAGACGCTGCGCAGCCTCGCGACAGCATCTCTTCTCGATCCCGAGACGCCGCGTTAGGAAGCAGGCAGCGGGAAGGT
>JAYTGR010000349.1:0-1952 GCA_043733205.1 Chthonomonadaceae bacterium | reverse complement strand
GGAGAGCGATACAGGCGCTGGAGGATGTGCCGCTTGTCGAGGGGATGCAGAGGGCGGGTGAGCAGGTTTACGATCTGCTGCGCCTGGGGAAGAGTTTGGAGCAGACCATCGAGGGCGACAGAGGGGAGCGGGATACCAAGAGCTTCACGATCCGCTACATCGATTGGGAGAACCCACAAAATAACGTCTATCATGTCACGACGGAGTACAGTCTGCTTCGGGCGAGCAGTCAGAAAATGTGCTGCCTCGATGTAGTCCTTTTTGTGAACGGCATTCCGTTCGTTGTCATAGAGTGCAAAAATCGGGGCGTCGATGTCGCAGACGCTATCTCCAACATTCTGGCTTACCAGAGCGCCGACTTCGTGCCGGAACTGTTCAAGTATGTACAGATCGTTCTCGCTACCAATGTCAATGAGACGAAGTATGCGACAGCGGGAACGGAAGCGAAGTTTTGGGCGGTCTGGAGGAGTCGGGTATCTGTCGATACGACCATCGAGGAACTGCTTCGGAAACCCCTCCCCGAAAGAGAGCGTGAGGCGGTCCTGAGCAACTTCGTCCATGAGGAGCGACAGTTTTATGCCATCGAGCAGCAGGGACGCAAAGCGACGGAGCAGGATCGGGCGCTCTACAGCCTGTGCCGCCCAGAACGGCTGATCGAACTGACCGGGCGTTTCGTACTCTACGACGGCGGCATCAAAAAGATCGCGCGGTATCACCAGTACGATGCCGTGCAGCAGGGAATGAAACGTATCCTCACCCGTCAGGCGGATGGAACGCGGCCGGGAGGCGTCATCTGGCACACGCAGGGCAGCGGCAAATCGCTGACGATGGTGATGCTGGCCAATGCGATCGCCCTCTCGAAAGAGATCGAGAACCCCCGTATCCTCCTCGTCACCGACCGCACCGACCTCGACAAGCAGATTGCCGGCACTTTCTACCGGTGCGGACTGGAACCCAGGCGCGCCACCAGTGGGGCGGATCTCCGCCGCCTCGTCAGTGACAGTCGAGCGGGCGTCATCACCACCCTGGTCCAGAAGTTTCAGGCCGCCATGACGCAGGGAGAGTTCACCGATGCCTCCCCGGACATCTTCGTCCTCGTGGACGAAAGCCACCGCACCCAGTACGGCGCCCTCCACGCGCAGATGCGGCGTGTCTTTCCGAACGCCTGCTATCTCGGTTTCACCGGCACCCCCCTGCTGCGCGACGACAAAAGTACGCTGGCGAAGTTCGGCGGTTTGATAGATGCCTACGATATGGAGCAGGCGATAGAGGATAAAGCTGTGGTGCCGCTGCTCTACGAGCGGCGCCATGTGCCGCAGGATGTGCAGAGCGAGCCGATAGATCGCTGGTTCGAGCGCATCTGCGAAGGGCTGACGGAAGAGCAGAAGAAAGACCTCAAAGAGAAGTACAGCCGCGCCGAACGCCTGTTGAAGACAGACGAACGATTGCGTGAGATCGCCTACGACGTCTGGGGACACTACCGTACCAGTTGGCAGGGAGCGGATGGTTTCAAGGCGCAGTTGGTCGCGCCGGATCGCCTCTCCGCTCTCAAACTGCACGACTACCTGGAAGACCTCGGCAAAACCGAAGGCAAGTCTATCTCTTCTGCCGTCGTTATCTCGCTCAATCGCGATGATCGGGAAGGCTACGAGGAGACGAACGATCCGATATCCAGTCGGATTGCGGAGTTCGGGAAAAAAATCGAGGCGGAATACCAGTCCGAAGAGCGGTATGACGAACTCATCATCGAGAACTTCAAAACCTCCGATACCCCGGAAATCCTCATTGTCGTCGATAAGTTATTGACCGGCTTCGATGCGCCGTGCAATACGGTTCTCTATCTGGCCCGAAGACTCGCGCATCACTCGCTGCTGCAGGCCATTGCGCGCGTCAATCGTCTCTATCCTGGCAAAGAGTTCGGGTTCATTCTGGACTATGTCGGCATATTGGGG
>JAYTGR010000348.1:0-1954 GCA_043733205.1 Chthonomonadaceae bacterium | reverse complement strand
ATAACAATCCCGGTGGACGCTCCAACCCGGTCAGCGATCATGTTCTCATCGGCAACGCTGTTCCCATCCTCAATACCCTCCTGCCTAACTCGGCTGTCGCCGGGGGAGGAGCGGTCACGCTCACGCTGACGGGCAGTCTCTTTGTACCGACCTCGACGGTTCAGTGGAACGGAACCAACCTGACCACCACCTATCTCTCCGCTACACAACTCACGGCTCAGGTATCGGCGTCTCTCACCGCCGCGCCTTCTGCCGCCAGTGTCACTGTCGTTAATCCCGCGCTCGGAGGCGGAGGCGGCACATCTGCTGCACAAACCTTCACCGTCACGGCGGCTGCTCGGCTGGTGTTGAGTTCGGCAGCGGCCGTTCGTCTGCCCGACGGTCGGGTTCAGGTCAGTTATGTCCTCACCAACAGCGGAGCCAGTGCGGCTATCGGCGTTACCGCGACCTCGGCCAAACTTCTGGGTGTCAACGGATCTGCCGCCGCCACTTCGGCTGGACCTGTCACCTTGGCCCCCGGAGCGACCTTGAGCGGAACTGCGATCTTCCCTGCTTCAGTGACGGCCGCCTCCCGCACCTTCCAACTCTACGGCAGTTCCAGCGGAGCCTCCTACTCCTGCACAAAAACCGTTACCGTTCCCTGATGTCTTTGGGGAGCCTTAAGGCTCCCCAGATTTCTCCTTTTCTGATAGAAAGCTGATGATGAAGAAACTGATCCCTGTTTGCCTTGCGATCCTGGCTTTCACACTCCTGAACACGGAAGCACACGCAGACCTGGCTTTTCTGCTCTCTCCGTCCTCTGTCACCAAGTCGCCGGGCGACATATTCACGATTACGGCGGATGTCCTAAATACCAGTGCGCTCGGCGGCGCTGCGTATACGATCGATAATTACGCCCTTTCTGTGACACCGAACACGCTGTCTCTTCCAGGGGATCTGAATGACGATGGAACGGGCTTCTACACCGACTTCCAGAGAACCTTCCTTCCCGGAGACGAGGTGAACAGCCCGATCATCGACTTTACCGTAGGCAGTTTGGCAGCGTCCGGTAACTACACGGTCACGCTTACACTCCAGGACATCAACAATGTCGGCCTCGCACAGCAATCGTTTTCTCTCTACATTCCTAACGGCCCTTCGGATGTTCCGGAACCGGGCTGTCTGCCGCTATTGGCGGCGGCGGCATTGCCCTTCGCTGGATTGGCTCTGCGCCGTCGCAAGAACAAGCGTCAGGCCTTATAGTCTGGAGAAAAGACGAAACGTATCGGCTGAAACGCGATGGACTGCACTGTCGTCTTGACGAGTGAGGGAGGAGGGGTTATAATGCCGTTGAGATTGCAGGCAGCCCCGAGAACCGAAACGGGCAGGAGGCGGTGAGACGACATGGCGGCTTTGACGCTTACGGCGGAGAACTACTACGATAAAGTGCTGGGAGCGTGGCAGGGGAAAAGCGCGGGCGTAACCCTTGGCTCAGGGATGCGCGGGCATCTGACGCCGGGGCGCTACAACTACTACAGTCCCGTTCCCGGTCAGCCGGTCGCCAGTCCTGCCCTCGACTTTCCTCTGGTCTGGCTGGCAGCATTGGAGGAGTGCGGCGCGGAGATCGCTCCGGCGGATCTGGCGGTCGCCTGGCTGGAGCATCTCGACTATCCTCAGGACGAGTTCGGCTACGCCGCGCTCAATCTGCGGCGCGGCGTGCCGCCGCCTGCCTCGGGCTCTTACGCCAACTGGTTCCGTCACGCCACCGGCGGCGTCCTGCGGGCCGATCTGTGGGCCATGCTCGCGCCCGGCGCGCCGCAGGTCGCCGCCGCCTACGCGTATCACGATGCCAAGCTCGACCATAGTGAAGAGGGCGTCTGGGCCGCGATGTTCGTGGCGGCGGTCGGAAGCGCCGCGTTTTTCCTCAGCGACTCGTTTACCCTCCTGACCATCGGGCTCGCCATGATACCCCGCA
>JAYTGR010000347.1:0-1956 GCA_043733205.1 Chthonomonadaceae bacterium | reverse complement strand
ATTTCGCGGAGCGGCTGGCGGCGGGCGGCGGGCAGGTGCGGGTGCCGACGACGCTCAACGTGGGGGCGCTCAACCTGCTCAAGCCGGAGGCGGGGCTTATGCCTCCGGCTCAGCGGGCGATGGCTCTGCGTCTGATGCGTTCTTATGTGGCGATGGGCTGCCAGCAGACGTGGACATGTGCGCCGTACCAGGTGGGGCACCGGCCGGCGCAGGGCGAGGATATCGCGTGGGCGGAGAGCAATGCGGTGGTTTTTGCCAATTCCGTTCTTGGGGCGCGTACGAACCGCTATGGGGATTTTCTGGACATCTGTGCGGCCCTTACGGGGCGGGCGCCGCGCTATGGGCTGCACCTCGCGGAGAATCGCCGCGCCACCGTGCTGATAAGGACGGGTTCTCTTTCGGAGGCTTTGAAAAGCAGCAGCGTTTTCTTTCCGGTTCTGGGCGCATGGCTGGGGCGCGCGGTGGGGAGCGAGATCGCGGCGATAGAGGGTCTGCCACGCGATACCTCGGAAGACGCTCTGAAAGCGCTCGGCGCGGCGGCGGCTTCGACGGGGGCGGTTGCGCTGTTCCATGCGATCGGGGTGACACCGGAGGCTCCGACGCTGGAGGTGATCTGTGATCCTGATGGGCTGCGGCAGGTTCTCGATTTGACGCCGGAAATGGTGCGGCAGGCTCTCGATTCGCTGTCGACGACGACGCGGGGCGAGCGGCTGGATGTGATCGCGCTGGGCAGTCCGCACTACTCTCTGCCGGAGATCCTGCGCTTCGAGGCGGCACGTGACGGGCGACGGTTTGCGCTGCCGGTGACGATCTGCACGAATCGGCATGTGCTCGGCATTCTGGAGCGGCAGGGCAAAGCGATAGAGATGACGACAGCGGGAGTTGAGTTTATCACGGATACCTGCGTGGTGGTGACGCCTATTCTGCCTCCGACGGGGGGAGTGCTGATGACGGACTCGGGGAAGTTCGCGCACTATACGCCTCCGAATACGGGCTATTCGGTGGCGTACGGCAGTGTGTCGGAGTGCGTGGAGAGCGCGGTCGCGGGGCGGATCGTGCGCTCCGAGGAGACGTGGAGATGACGAGCGACTCTTTGACGGCAGGGGTTTTGGCCGCGCGGGAAGTGCTGCTTCCGGGGGCGGCGGAGGGCGATGTCCTGCGCCTGGAGCGGCCGCTGAGTTTCTGGGGCGGAGTCGATCCGAGCAGCGGGGATATCACCGACCCGCGTCACCCGCAGTTCGGCGCGAACATGGCGGGGTGCATCGTGGCGATGGAACGGGGCATCGGATCGAGTTCGGGCAGTTCGATTCTGCTGGAGCTGCTGGCCAACGGGAACGGCCCTGTCGGGCTGCTGCTGATCGAACCGGACGCGATCCTGACGCTGGCGGCGGTGGTGGCGCGGGAGATGGGCTATGCCGACCTCCCGATCTTCCTAATTACGGAGGCGGACTTTCTGCGGCTTCCGAATCGGCTGCGGATGGATGCGACCGGGGTTTTGGAGGCGCTCTGATCGCTGCGGCTTCCAGCTTGTCTCTCCCTGCTCACGGTTATTGCCGTTCCGCCTCTTCCTGGAAGGCGAGATAGTACTCTTCGAGTTCGACGCCCGTCCTTCCGTTATTGGCGGTTCCCACGACAAGGAAGCCAGCGCGTTTGAGCAGACGAGACAGCTGAACCTGTGTCACTCCTTCGTCCTCGCAGATGACGACCCGCCTGCCTGTCTGATTGAGAGCGGCACCTTCCGGGAGCGAGGCTTTCAGCAGATCGACGGCTTCTCCGGTGGCGTCGAGCACGTCGAAGTCGAACTTGCTCTCGTCGGAGCAGGCGGATACTCCGGAGTGCCTATTGGAGTTTGCGAGTGTGCAGCTGTTTGTGGACCGGGCGCAGGCGGCGTGTGCCGATTTTCAATTGACGGCGCGCAATGCTGCCAATGTGGCGGCGCTGTGCCGGCGGCTGGAG
>JAYTGR010000346.1:0-1956 GCA_043733205.1 Chthonomonadaceae bacterium | reverse complement strand
CTCCGATCACGAACACGTCGATGAAAGGCGCCATCGGCTCCGGGTTGAAGGTGCAGTGTCCGCCGGCGAAAATGATAGGCCAATGCCTGCCGTCCGGCTGTCCGGCATCCCGATCGAGATTGTGGATCGGGATGCCGCCCAGATCCATCATATTTAAGACATTGGTATAAGCGAGTTCGAAAGAGAGGGCGAAGCCGATGAGATCGTATTCGGCGATAGGTGTCCGAGTCTCCAGGGTAAAGAGCGGCACCTCAGCCTGCCGCATCGCCTTGTCCATATCCGGCCAGGGCGCATAGACGCGTTCGCACAGCGTCTCCGAGCCGTTGTTGAGCATATTATAGATGATGCTGCAGGCCAGATTGCTCATCCCGATCTCATAAGCGTCCGGAAAAGCGATGGCATAGCGGACGTCCACCGAGGCATGATCTTTCGTGACGCTGTTCAGTTCGCCCCCCGTGTAGCGGCCGGGTTTTGTCACCGTGGGCAGTATCTCTTCCAGTCTCTCTTCGATCATTTCGCGGGTCACCATCGTTCGCTCCCCTTCCGGCCTTAAAACAGTGCATTCGGTCCATGCTTCTTCTCTATTATACCCCGAACCGATTCCCTGGAGTTTCACGGTGGCCGCATCCCTAAGGACGGCCTGAAACTTGCAAAATGCTCAATGCATACTGTATAATCTCATATACTGGTCAGAGCGACGTTTGACGGCATGGTGCGTGCCGGTTCAACAAAGGGTCGCCGCACAGGAAGCGCTTTATGTCGGAAACAAATGCGTCGCCGCAGCACAGTCTGCGCTCCGTTCTCAGACCCGCCCCACCGCTCTCTCCGGAGGACAGTCTTCGTCGCTGTCTCAGCCTGACTCGCTTTCAGCCGCTGGCGACGCTGCCTGTCCTGAAAGACGGATTTCTCCGGGGCGTTGTGAGCCTGAGCAGTCTGCTTCCGGCCTTGAATAGGGAAGCCGGTGACGCCCGCGAACATCTGCTGGACAGTCCCGTCACGGCTGTGATGCGGCCTCCGATTGCAGTGGCTGGACCGGAGATGAGTACCGAGGAAGTCGGGAAGCTCTGCGCCCAGTATGAGCTGAGCGAAATTCCGGTCGTCGATGCGCAGGGTTACTGTTACGGTATGGTCAGCGCAGCGGATCTGCTGCTGCCGGAGGCGCCGCAGCCCCGGCCGGCCCGTATCGGAGGCATGGCGACCCCCTTCGGGGTCTATCTGACGGATGGATCGATCCGCGCCGGAGCGAGCGATCTTGCGCTGGTCACAACCGGCGTCATGATGACCCTCCTGTACAGCCTGTCCTATTTTTGCGTGACCGGCGTCGGATGGGCGCTGAGCCATGTCTTTCATCTGCGCTCCGCCGCAATGCTCGATCCGGACTACGTGCCGCCCGCCGGCCAGCCCTTGCTGGGGCTGGTGTTCGTTGCGCTCAGTATCGTGGTGCTCGGGGTGTTTCTGCTGCTGATGCGCGTCACACGTCTCGCTGGCTTCCACGCGGCGGAGCACCAAACGGTGCATGCCGTAGAGCGGGGCGAGCGCCTGCATCCCGACATCGTGCGGCGCATGCCGCGTCCCCACCCGCGCTGCGGCACGAACTTTGCAGCGGCCGTTCTGGTGTTCACGATGCTGTCGCAGGTGTTCAGCTATATTCCGGCGCTGGATGGCGGCATCGCGCAGATCGCTGCCGTGCTTGCCACCCTGTTTACCTGGCGCAGCGTCGGCACGTTCCTGCAGGAGCGATTCACGACCCGTCCGGCGACCGATCGCGAACTCGCCAGCGGTATCGCCGCCGGAAATGAGCTGCTGCTCCGCTACCTGAACAGTCCGCCGACCCGCCCCGGATTCCTGAAGCGCATCTGGTTCACCGGCCTGGTTCAGGTCATGACCGGAATGTGCCTGACCCACGCGGTCTCCTACCTGGTGTGGCTGGTATGGAAAAAGTTCGCCTGAAGCCTT
>JAYTGR010000345.1:0-1956 GCA_043733205.1 Chthonomonadaceae bacterium | reverse complement strand
GCGGCTGGATCACCTCCTTTCTAAGGATGGGCTTCCAACTGGACGAGGTGGAGTTCGGCGCAAGCCGCCACAACGATCCCGGAAGCATCCAGGTCGGTCTCTGGATAGACATAAGGTTAGGCATTCTCATATTCCATACGCACATGACTCTGAGGGATTAACGGTCCCGCATATTCACAGCCCACGGCCCCGAAAACTCTCTTCGGGGCCGTTGGACTGATAAGGGCCTATAGCTCAGTTGGTTAGAGCGCACCCCTGATAAGGGTGAGGTCTGAGGTCCGAGTCCTCATAGGCCCATCACATTCACGCCCCGACAGGTACTCCTGTCGGGGCTTTCTGTTTCAGAGGAAACTGCGTTCTGCTGGAAAAGGCAACATCAATGATAAAAGTACTGATCGCGCTGGCGGGGTTAGGCAGTTTGGGCGCCGCTTCCTCGCAGGCCCAGAAACTGCCCCGAGCGCAGGATCCTCCGGCTTTTGTCGTACGGAAAGCCACGCTGCCGGTCCGCACGCTTTCTGGACCGAAAGGGGGAGTCAAAGCCCTTGCCTTTTCGCCGGACGATAAAACTCTCCTCAGTGCCGGGGATAAGGAAATCCTGCTGTGGGACACCTCGACAGGAGAGCCCAGGAACCCGCTCACCGGCCACACGAAGGGGACGTACGCGGTCGCGATCTCTGCAGATGGCAGGAGGATCGCAAGCAGCGGCGAGGATGGAACGCTGATTGTGTGGGACGCTGTGTCCGGGCAGCCGATCGCCCGGCATACAGGGGCCGACTACGCCCTGCACAACCTGGCCTTCTCCGCACAGGGAGAGAGCGTCCTGGGATCGCGCGGGGCTTTTGCGTCACTTTTCGATTCTACGACCGGAGAGGAGGCAGGGCCTCTGCTTGGCCATGCCACGGCGCTCGCTTCACTTTCCTGGTCACCGGACGGAAAGTTCATTGCGGTCGGCTGTCTGGCCTGGCCGGACGAACGCCCGACGATGGCCGTCTGGGAGATCTCCCGGAAGACTGAGGCCGGACAGTGGCTGACGTTCAACTCTAACAACGTTCGCAATAGGAAGGATAAATCCGTTGTCGCCGGCCCACGCGTGCGACTGAACGAGCATGTCAAATATTTTCGGGATTTCAGGGAGAGCCGCCAGCAGATTGTCGTAGGGGTCTGCTTTGCTGCCGACTCAGACCTGCTTGCGGTAGGCTGGGGAACGGAAGTCGCATTGCATTCGATGAAAACCGGTCAGGACATCAAGAGCATTCCGATCCTGCCAGAGGCTTCCGATACCAGAATACCCTTACACGCCCTGGCGCTCTCACCGAACGGCCGGCTTCTGGCAGTCGTCAGGGCGAACACAGTGCAGATATGGAATGTCGAGACCGCGCGCCTGGTGGCGAAGTTTCTCGATCATAACGATGACGTCGAATGCCTCGCGTTTTCTCACGACGGCAAAGTGCTCGCCACTGGCTCTGCAGATAAGACGATCAAACTCTGGGATATGACCGGTTACTGACGGGACGACCAAACTGCAGGACATGACCGGATGCCGACTTCATGCAGACTTGACGCGAAGGAATAGTTGAAGTATACTATGCTGGTTTCGGACAAACAAAGATCTGTTTCGAAATGACGATCATGCTGCTGCAATATCCGCTGCAGCAGTAAGTACCGGGGGGGCTTAGCTCAGTTGGGAGAGCGCGTGCTTTGCAAGCACGATGTCAACGGTTCGAGCCCGTTAGCCTCCATCGAGATCTAAAGAGCATGCTTTGACGGGGCCGCAGGAAATTCCTGCGGCCCCGTCTTCTGCTTCCAAACGGCTCTAATACCGCCATTAAGGGCGATTTCGATCTATTTTCATGATTACCCTTGACATATCGGGGTTCGTGCCGTATATTATAGAGCCCCGAGATGAGGAAGCCGAAACGACCCGGAAACGGGAAGCGGAGGCAGGCAGAGAAGAGA
>JAYTGR010000344.1:0-5691 GCA_043733205.1 Chthonomonadaceae bacterium | reverse complement strand
CCAAAGTCCCGGAAGTATGTCGCTGTTCCCTGATGGGGATACCGGGGCGATGTCCAGGCAGATTCTCGAACTGCTGGACGATGCTGCGCTGCGTGCCTCCCTGCAGACGGGAGCCGTGCGATTCTGCGTTGAACGCTCCTTCGCACGGATCGCCGCATTGACGCTGGACGTCTACCGAAAAGCCGTGCGTGAGTGAACCGGAGGTATGGGAAGGGTTGCATTTTGCCCGATGTGAAGGGCATAATAAGAAACTGCCGATCGGTGACATGGTCCGCGATACGGAATTGAGGAGATACGATGTCGGATATTGAGTGGGCGCGCATCGAAGCGCTGCTGAAGGAAGCGACTGCGGAAGCGGCCGCCGCACTGGCGGTATTGGAGCAGCAGACTGCCAGCAGAGAGTTACGGAAGGCGGCACGGCGTGCGCTCTATCTGCTGAGTACACGCGGTATCCGGGCGCGCCCAGATGAAATATCCGGTGAGGCACTCCCCGATGTGCCCGCGACAGAGATGCTGCGCGCCTACGCGACAGGTTTCGACGGCGCGGGGAACCGCATCCTTTTTTTTGAAATCGCCGAATCGAATGGCGGTAAGCCGACGGCAGTTCAGATGATGTTCAACGATCTGACGGGACTGCAGACCTGCGACACCGCCCGCCTGGCCCGCCGCGATCTGCAGCTGCGGATTCAGCAGATGGAAGAGATGCAGACCGAAGGTCTGGCGTTTGTAGAGATAACGGCGGACTACGGCCGCTGGCTCCTGCAGGAGGCACGGGAGCTGCTGCGCCGGCAGCACAGACCCTCTCCGACCGGTGTGCTGGCGCTGCTGCCGCGCATTGGCGTCGCCAGGCGCGACTATCCCGTATCTCCTATATATGAGGCGGTTTCCATCGAGAGCCTGCACTCGGACGATTCTATCGATCGAAATCCCGCAGCCCTGTTTGCCCGGAAATGGTTCGAGAACTGGTTTTTTACGGTCGAGGATGTCCTGCGGGCTCTGGCGGACTGGGAGAATGCGGCCGACACATCGGACGTATCGGCGAGCGACAGGGCCGCAGAGCAGAGAGAACTGATTGTGCGGGAGGTTGCGACCGATCTCTTTACGCCCGCCGTAAGGCTGCGTTATGTGCGGCGGCTGGAAGAGACGGCGGACATCCTGTGGCGGCTGTCGCATCGGACCGAAGCGAGGATGGCTTTGATTCACGCGCAGGGGCTGGCAGCGGATGGTCCAGTCGCAGATGTGCCGTTCGCCTGCGCGCTGGTCGAGCGCACGCTCGTCGCCGGGGTGGCGATGCTGAACGAGAAGAGAGCGGAACGGGCGCGGCAGGGTTAGTCCTGGATCGCTGCCGCCGCAATGGGAGCAATGAGTCGGAACGTGAGCAATACCTTTGTGCCTATCGATACCGGGCGTAAATCGCCCTATATGCTGGAAATATCTACGCATGACGTTCCAATGCACGGTCTCTCGGAATACTGGCACGGCAAAACCTTCGTGCATCTCAGCGATATTCATGCCGGATTCGGCAATACCGGCCCCGTCTACGAGGAGGCGGTCCAGCGCATCAAGGCCCTGGAACCGGATCTGATCCTGCTGACCGGAGACTATCTGGACGACCATCCCAACGACGCCAAGTTCCCTCTCAAGGAGATTCTGCAGCGTTTGAGGGCCAAATCGGGGATATTCGGCTCGTTCGGAAATCACGATCATCGGCGCGGAATTGTCGGCTCCCGGCGCCTGCTGGACCAGGCGGGAATACACCGGCTTGAAAACGAGAATTTCGAGCTTCCGCACGGCCTTTTCCTGGCAGGAGTGGACGATCTTGCCGAGGGCTATCCCGATATTCCCCGCACGCTCGCCGGGCTGCCCACCGGCCGCACCTCTATCATTCTCTCCCATCACCCGCGCTTGATCGAGTGCCTCCCGGATCGTGACGTGCTGATCCTGTCCGGCCATACGCACGGCGGGCAGATCGCGCTGCCGTTTCCCTCGCCGCGACTTGTAATCAAGTTTCATCTGCGCTGCAATCAGGTGGACGGATGGTACACGAACGGGAAGGCGCGGCAGTACGTCAATCGTGGTCTGGGCGTGACCGGCAGGCCGTTTCGCTACCGCTGCCCTGCCGAGATCGGCGTCTTTCGTCTGATGCCTGCCGGTTAGCTGGTATAATAACGTGTATATGATAGAACTTCAGGATGTGACGGTAACTTATCGCGATAACACGCTCGCCCTGGCGCACCTCAGTTTGTGCGTACAAAAGGGCGAGTTCGTGTTCGTTGTCGGACCGACTGGGGCAGGCAAATCGACCTTCCTGAAGCTTCTCTATCGGGAAGAGAAGCCGACTTCCGGACGTGTGGTGGTCGCCGGAGAAGACCTGAACGCGATCTCCCTGCATGCGATTCCGCTCTTTCGGCGTAAACTCGGCATCGTCTTTCAGGACTTTGGACTGCTGCCGAGCAAGACAGTCTACGAGAATGTCGCATTCGCGCTGCGTGTGATCGGAATGCGGCGTCAGGAGATACGCCACAAGGTGCCGGCTGCTCTGGAGATGGTGGGCATGTCTCACCGCCCCGACGCCTTTCCCAACCAGCTCAGCGGAGGGGAGCAGCAGCGGGTCGCTATCGCTCGCGCCCTGGTGAACGAACCGGCTCTCCTCCTGGCCGACGAGCCGACCGGGAATCTCGATCCCGATACCTCCACGGGGATCGTGGAGCTTTTGAGTCATATCAATCGGACGGGCACGACCATCGTGGTGGCGACGCACGACACCGCCATTGTCGATCGGATGCAGAAGCGGGTTCTCGGATTCGAGCGAGGCCGGCTCGTGCGCGACGAACAGGATGCTGCCTATCGCCTGCGAACGCCGATCCTCTCTGAGCCGATCCTCTCTGAGCCGATCCTTTCTGAGCCAATCTTTTCCAAGCCGATTCTCTCCGATCCGGAGCAGCCGGCGATCCCTGCTTCTGCGGAGAGCGGGGGCGCAGGCGGGCAGAAAACGGTCGTCGAAGCGCCTGCCGAGGAGGAGACTGCGTGTTGAGTTTCGGCAGTCTGCTCTTTCTGATCCAGGAGGCGTTCCTCAACATTCGCCGCAACGGACTGATGTCGCTCGCCGCGCTTGGCACCGTCACCGTGGCGCTGACCGTTCTGGGGGCTTCTCTCTGGACCGCCTATCGGATCAATGAGATCGCGCAGGACGAACCCAAGACGTTCAATGAAGTCGATGTTTTTCTGCTGCGTCAGGCGACGCGTCCTCAGACTGACGTTGTCATCGAGCGCGTGAGAAGACTGCCGAATGTGGGACGTGTGCATCTCGTTACCAAAGAGGTGGCATGGGCCGAAATGCAGTCCCGCGAGCCGAAGCTGTCGCAGGCCATCGACACCAACCCGCTGCCGGACAAGCTGGAGATCGAAGCGGTCGATCCGGCTCTCATGGACCGTCTGGTGCGGCAGCTGGTCGAGAAGACCAGATTCCCTGAGATAGAAAATGCCACATCGGCAAGTGAGGAATTGAAACTGTTGCTTGGCCTGGCGCGGCTGGTCAAGGCGGTCGGGCTGACTGCGGCGCTTGGACTGTTCGTCGCAACGCTCTTTATCGTACACAATACGATCCGGCTGACGGTCTTTGCGCGCCGGCGCGAGATCAAGATCATGCAGCTGGTCGGAGCCACGCCCGGTTTTATTCGATTTCCGCTGCTGCTCGAAGGCGTGTTCCATGGGGTTGTGGGAGCGATGATCGCGGGCGGTGTCGTGCTCTATGGGGGCCACGAGGTGGCGCGCTTCGTTCACCAAATAAACACGCCGCTGGTCGGCGACATTCCCTCCCGGCTGGGACCGGTCGAACTGGTTTCGGGGCTGATCGCGATTGGGGCGCTGGTCGGGCTTGTCGGCAGCCATTTCGCCATGCGCCGCTTCTTGAAACAGGTTTGAGGGAACCGGAGATGCGCTTGAACCAACCTATTCGTGTCGGAGCCCTGGGAATGGCCTGTCTGCTGTTTGCCCTCAGCGGTTTCGCTGCACCGCCAAGGCATCGGAACGCGAAGCATAAGAAGGGCAGGGTCATCTCCCATACCGAGGCGCAGGCAGCCATTACTCGCAAAGAGCAGTTACGGCACAAACTGAGCGGACTGCACAATCATATGCACGTCATGAGGGCCGAAATCCATAAAGTTAAAGTCAAAGAGTACTACATCACCGAGAACATTGGAACGGTCGAAGGCCGCATCTCGCACACGCGCGCCAGTCTGGGGCGGGTGCGGAGCCATCTGCGCATTCTGGACCGCCAGCACACGAAAGTCGTCAATCGCCTTGCCGTTACATGCAGGCGTCTTGCAGTCCGCCGGCATCTGCTGACAGCCCGCCTGAACGATACTTATGAGCGCGGACAGATCAGCTACGCGCAGGTGCTGGTGCGCTCCCGCTCCGTCCACGACCTGCTCTCCCGAGGCTACTACGTGCGCCAGGTAGTCCACAGCGACGCCGAACTGATCGAAGGCGTTCAGAAGGATATCCAGCAGATCGACGGGGACAAGAGACTTCTGGAGGAGCAGGAACGCCGTCAGAATGCGCTCGCAGCCGAGTTCGAAGCGCAGAAACAGCATCTTGCGTCGGATCTGTCGGAGAAGCAGGATCTGCTCGCGGGGGTGCAGGAGCAGCGGCACGAGGCGGAGCAGGAGCTGGATGGGCTCGCGGAAGAAGCGGCGGCGATGACCGACAACATCCGCGAACTGTCCGAAGCGCTGGAGCGGCGGCGGGAGGCGGAGCGCACGGCACGCGCCGCCCAGGCCGCGCAGAATCATCGTGATCATGCCGAGCCAAAAGCCAGCGTTATCGCTCCGATCTTTCATGGCAGCTTCATTCGGCCGGTTTCGGCGCGCATCACGTCCGGATTCGGCAGTCGATTTCACCCGATCCTGCGCCGTACCCGCATGCATACGGGCGTGGACTTTGGAGCGCCTTACGGCGCTGTCATTCACGCGGCAGGCGGCGGCACTGTGATCCTCGCGCACTACAGCAGCGGCTATGGCAACTGCGTGGTGATCGATCACGGCAGCGGCGTTACAACACTCTATGGGCACTGTTCCGCACTGCTGGTTTCGGAAGGTGAGGTAGTGCAGCAGGGCCAGACCATCGCCCGCGTTGGAGCGACCGGTATGGCGACTGGCCCGCATCTCCATTTCGAAGTGCGGCACAACGGCATACCCGTCAATCCACTCTAACTCTTAATGACCTTTACAACTCTTACAACTCTGCATTCGACGAAAGCGACCTTGACCCGCCTATGACCGATAAACTCCGTCCCGTCCGCCCCGCCTCTGCGCGCGGTTCTGCCTCAATGCTGACGGCTCCCGAACTCCCGTTCGATTGCCGCCTCCACAACGGCGCTTCGGCTCTCCACCAGAACGGCAAGCCGCTGCCCGGACTCTTTCTGGATCTGCTGCCCGACTCGCTGCCTGGCTCTGTGTCAGAGGCTGCGGCCGCAGGCGTGCATCTCTATCGGCTGGTCGGTATCGATCTGGGCTGGAACGGCATGGGGCAGTTCAGCTATGCGGTCCTGGAGGCGCGCCTCCAGACGCTGTTTGCCGCCGACCCCAACGCCTGTTTCCTGCTGGAAATCGCGGTGGATGCGCCGCGCTGGTGGCTGGCGGCGCATCCGGAGGAGCGGGCCGTCTACTGCGATCAGGAGGGCACCGATCC
>JAYTGR010000343.1:0-1960 GCA_043733205.1 Chthonomonadaceae bacterium | reverse complement strand
CTCCGCGGATCGTCCTGCCCTATAAGCCCAGAATGATCGTCTTCTATGCGGGCGGCAACGATATCAACGCCGGCAAAACTCCCGAAAAAGTCCTGCAGGATTTCAAGGACTTTGTACGCGAGGTCCACAAATTCCTGCCGCGTACGCGCATCGTCTACATCTCCATGAACCCTGCCGTCTCCCGCTGGAAAAAAGAGGCGCAATTTGTCGAGGGCAACCGCCTGATCGAGGACTATGTGCGGTCTGCCGCCAAAAAGAAGATGCCTCTGAACTTCCTCGATTCCCACACCAAACTTCTCAGCGCCACGGGCGAGGCGCGTCCGGAGATCTACCGCACAGACGGACTGCACCTGAACAGCCAGGGCTATCAACTCTGGACAGCCATCCTGCGGCCACAGATTTTGGCGCTGGCCGCGATGCAAACCAGGCGGCACAAAACCCCGCAGGCGCCCGCAGCGCCCCCGCAGCAGCAATGAAAGCAGGAGGACACGGCTCTCTGCGGAAGACAGCCGCACTGCTGGGGCTGCCGATCGCTGTTTGTGCGTCCGCCGCAGCGGCTCAGCAGGATTCGATTCGGTACGACGATGTTTTTAAGTCCGCAGTGGCCGTCTGGCATATGAAGGATCTCAAAGATGCCGCCGGTAAAAACGCACTCGAAGCCGTCGGCTCGGTGACGCTGAATATTCCGCTGACGGGCAGAGAGCGGGCCGAATCGCTCGCCGCCGGCAGCGACGGCATCGTGGCACAGTTCGATGGCGGCTATCTGGATGCCGGACAGGGCACTGCGGGCATGCTGAACCTGACCGGATCCGCCTTCACCCTCGGCGCGCGTCTCCTTAGGAACCCGGGACACTCCGGACATGACCCAGGTCATGGTTCCGCTCGCGCAGATCGGCCCGAAAGAGTGGCACACCCTCCTCTGCCGTTACGACGGCAGGACGCTCCCCATGTTCGTCGAGGGCGTCCTGATGGACGAGGCGGCCCCGGCAGGACCGCTGTGAAGAGGCAACACCGAACCGGCCCTCATCGGCGGGGAGACGAACGGCGGCGCGGTCAACTCCGGCTGGAAGGGGCAGATCGACTATGTCGCCCTCTGGAACCGTGCCCTGTCCGAACCTGAGATCGAACGCCTCAGCGGCGGCTCCGCACAGGTCGCGCTGCACAGAAAACAGTACACGGAGACACACATGCTCCCCACACCGGCCGACCTCTACCAGGAAAAATATCGTCCCCAGTTCCACTTTACCGCCCGGCAGTGGACCGTACATACGCTCAATCCTGGCCAGAGGGAAGAGGGCTGGCTCAACGATCCCAATGGCCTGATCTTTCTGCACGGCGAGTATCATCTGTTCGCCCGGCGGTGGAACAATGCTGGATTCATGCCGTGAGCACGAACCTCATCCACTGGACGGAACTGCAGCCCGCCTTCTGGGAAGACCACCGCTTCGGAGGAGGCGTCCAGTCCGGCGGGGCCGTGTACGACCGCGACAATACCTCCGGACTCTCGTCGGACAAAAAACATCCGCCTCTGGTCGCGTTCTGGTCCGGTAACGACAACCGCAGCCAGTGTATTTCGTACAGTCTGGACCTGGGACACACCTGGACCAAGTACGCGCAGAATCCTGTCCTGATCCATCCGCAGCACTCCCGGCGGCCTGCGCGTCTATCGCACCCCTGTGCCGGAAATCGTCAAACTGCACGGCAAACCGCAGGTGTGGAAAAATACGGATCTTTACGCCGGAAAGCCTTTTTCGCTGGCAGCGTCCGGAGACCTGTTCCATATCATAGCGCAGGTTGACATTCCGCAAGGGGCCATGCTCGCTTTCCATCTTCACGGCGCGACGATCATCCTGACAGATCGTTCCGTGGCCTGCAGTTCGCAGCCCGCGTCTGTGCCCGGTGGCGTCAAAACGGTGGAGATCCTGGTGGATCGCACCTCGGCAGAGACATTCGTAAACGG
>JAYTGR010000342.1:0-14570 GCA_043733205.1 Chthonomonadaceae bacterium | reverse complement strand
ATCGGCGATAGACCCAGACTCCCTCCTCATAGTCCGGCTCGACTGCGACGATACCGGTAGAACTGTCCTGACCATAAAGCAGGGAAGCGATAGAGATTTGTGTGTCGGATGATGTCATACTGAAAATTATACCTTACCAGCCGGGTTCATGGCGGGAACAAGAATGCGACGAGAACTGTTTACGTCTCTGTACGGAAAGACGGAAATTGAGCGTGGCTGGCAACAAGGATGCCGCGTTTTTCGTATTTGTAGTACAGACGTGTGGAGAGCCGAAAGGGGAACACAGATGAATACGAAACTGCGTATGATCGGGGGCCTGTTGGCTGCTCTGATCTGCATCGGATATGGAACGCTGGCTCAGCAGAGCAAAACAACCAAACCGCTGACGAAGAAGGCCACGGAACCCACGAAGGTCGTCAAGACCGATGCGGAGTGGAAAAAGATTCTGACGCCGAACCAGTACGATATTCTGCGTCATGCGGGCACCGAGCGCGCTTATACCGGCGATACGTGGAACAACCATCAGGGAGGCGTCTATCGGTGCGCTGCCGATGGGAATCTGCTCTTCGTTTCCAAAACGAAGTTCGAATCCGGCACGGGATGGCCCAGTTTCTGGGAGCCTGCTGCCAAGAACAGCATCAAGGTGCGCGCGGACGGCAGCGACGGAATGGATCGCACGGAGGTAGTCTGTTCCGTGTGTGGGGGGCATCTGGGTCACGTCTTCAACGACGGTCCGGCTCCCACCGGCCTGCGCTACTGCATGAACTCCGGCGCGATGAAGTTCGAGAAAGCCAAGAAGTAGCACCGTACTTCTGCTGCCTCCTCGCTGCTGTTTCAGCCGCCCTTTAATTCGCATGTCTATATGTGATATAATGAGGCCTCTGTAAGCGGCGCGAGGAGAATCCAAATAGAATGAACATATTTCGCGGCGTGCTGGGTCGTTTCTCCCGTGATATGGGGATCGACCTCGGCACCGCCAATACCCTGGTCCATGTGCGTGGGCGAGGGATTTTGCTGCGCGAGCCTTCGGTTGTCGCCATCGATCGCGACAATCCTAAGAATGTGTTGGCTGTTGGCGAAGAGGCCAAGCGGATGCTTGGGCGCACGCCTGGCAACATCATCGCGATCCGCCCTCTGAAAGACGGAGTCATCGCCGATTTCGACCAGACCGAGAAGATGATCCGCTACTTCATTGCGAAGGTACACAGACGCTCCATGCTGGTCGCTCCGCGCGTTGTGGTCGGCGTGCCTTCCGGAGTTACGGAGGTCGAGGAGCGCGCAGTCAAAGAGGCGGCGCGCAAAGCGGGCGCGAAAGAGGCATTTACCATCGAAGAGCCGATGGCGGCGGCGATTGGGGCGGGACTGCCTGTCTCCGAGGCGACCGGCTCCATGATCGTCGATATCGGCGGTGGTACGACCGAAGTCGCAGTCATCTCGCTGGGCGGGATCGTTACGGCGCGCTCCGTGCGCATTGCCGGGGACGAGATCGACGAAGCCATCATCAACTATGTCCGGCGCACCTACAACCTCGCCATCGGCGACCGCACCGCCGAGGATGCGAAGTTCCAGGTCGGCTCAGCCTATCCCACCGGCCCCGAGCGCACCATGGAGGTGCGTGGGCGCGATCTGATCTCCGGCCTGCCCCGCAAAACCACCATCACCAGCAGCGAGATCCGTGAAGCCATTCAGGATCCGATCAACTCCATCGTCGAAGCGGTAAAAGTTACCCTGGAGAGCACCCCACCGGAACTCTCGGCGGACATCTACGATCGCGGCATCGTTCTGGCGGGAGGAGGCGCTCTGCTGGAAGGCCTCGATCTGCTGCTGACCCGTGAGACCTCGATGCCCGTACATATCGCCAACGATCCTCTCTCCTGTGTCGTCCTTGGCACCGGACGCGTTCTGGAGGAGATCGATACGAACCCCACCCTGCGAAAGGTGCTCAAGAAGTAACCGGAGCCTTCCATGCGTTCGGAGACAACCCCCAGCGCCCGGCGATACTGGGCTGCACTCGTCTTTCTTTGTGTCGGCGTTCTGCTCGGCGTCTGGCATAATCGTGTCACCGCACGGGGCGATCAGGATCCTGTCGTCAGTGGTGTACGGGGCGTCCTCACCACGCCGGCAGGGTGGATGAGCGGCACGATGCACTGGGTCGGCAGGCAGAGTGGCTGGCTGTTTCGGGGCCGTGCCGTCGATACGGAGAACCGGCGTCTGAAGGAGCGGACAGCGCAGCTGGAGGGCGAGAATGCGGCGCTGCGGGAGGCGCAGACCAACTATGACCGTCTGCGTGACGACCTGGGCTTCGTGCATGCCAACACGCCGCGGCTGCTGGCCGCCGATATTACGGCACGGAAGAGCGACCCGAAGTTCGATACCCTGATTATCAACCGGGGCAGCCGGGACGGGGTCCGCATCAACAGCATGGTGCGCACGCGCAATGGGCTGGTCGGTCGTGTCTTCGAGGTGACTCCCGGCACAGCCTCTGTTCTGATGCTGACCGACCAGAAATCCGGCGTCGGCGGACGGGTGCAGCGGGCCGCTTCACGGGCCGTCGGCGTCTGCGAAGGCAGCAACTCCTCCCGACTCGAGCTGAAATATCTGTCCGGCGATGCCGACATCAAACCGGGCGATCTTATTGTCACGTCCGGGCTGGGTGGCATCTTCCCGGCTGGACAGCCGATCGGCACCGTAGAGAGCGTCAAGGCCGATGAGAATAATGTCGGTAAGACCGCTGTGGTGCATCCTGTGGTAGAGTTCGATCGCCTCGAAGAGGTCTACGTACAGCCATGACACCGCAGGCCACGCGGATCGTCCGGCTGAGCAGCGCACTGCTGGCGGCGGCGCTGATACAACTCGCCTTCGTCGGCAGTATCGGCATTCGGGGGGTGCATCCGGATCTGCTGCTCGCGACGGCGCTGCTGAGCGCGATGTTCTCGGATGCCAATGGAGGCGCGGCGCTCGGCTTCTTCGCGGGGCTAATTCATGCCAGTTTTGCCGCCCCGGCTCTCGGTGGGTTCGGCAGTCTGGTAGTCAGCCGCGTCCTCGTCTGCTTCGGCGTCGGCTGGCTGGAAGAGCGTATCTATCGGGACAATGGCCTGCTGGCCGTCATTCTCGTCGGTGTCGGCACCCTGCTCACCGAAGGCGTCTACTTCATCCTCTCCCCGCAGCGTCACCTTGTCCACTGGGCGAGCTCCGTCGTCGGCACGACCCTCTGCAACCTCATCCTGGCCTATCCGCTCTATCTGCTCCTCCGCCGCTGGCTCGGCCCCCTCCGCCTCCGCGATCCCTACTGAATTTTCCAGCGCGATGCGCGGAGCGTGAGAGACCTCCCCAACCCCTCCTTCGTAAGGAGGGGCTAAATGCCTGCTCCCTCCTTACGAAGAAGGGGCTAAATGTCTGCTGTCGGCCTTTTCACGAAGCCGCTTCTCTCACGCTTCGCAGTTACAAGTCCGCGAGCATCTCAGCTTCTTAGGAACAGCCTTCCTTCCTGCCTGTTGCCTTCGCCTCTTTTTGGTGTCACAATAGAAAAGATACTGGAGAAGTTGTGAACGGGGCGAGAGTTAACATGCAGCAGAGTTTAAACCCTTCAAAGCGTACCGGCCGCATCGTGCGCTTTGTGATTATGGGTGTCATCGGAATATGGCTTGTAATCGGCGCGGTGGTGATGCTGGCGCTGCGGGCGCAGAACGAGGCGGGGATTCGACCGCTCGTGCTGGGCGCGTCTGCGCCGGTCTTTGTGCTGAACGATCAGTATGGACATCGCCATAACCTGGCGGACTATCGGGGCCGAGGGGTCGTGCTCGCCTTTCTGCCGGGGCGGGATGCGAATTCGCTGGCGGAGCTGCGCTCGCTCAACGCGACGATGCGGGAGTTCGATACACTCGGTGTGAAAGTGTTCGGGGTGACCCAACTGCCTGTCGCGGCTGCGAAAGCTCTGCACGATGCGGAGCATCTGGACTATCCACTGCTGACGGATACAGATGGGCAGATCGCACGGCGGTACGGAGTGGCATCGGATTCGACGCATCCGGGACGCGTCTCTTATGTCGTGGGACTGAAAGGGGAGATCCTGCTGCCGGTGCGCGATGTACAGCCCGCCCAGCATGGCAAACAGATGGTCTCTCTGACGGAGTGCTGCCTGGACGAAACCACACAGCGCACCGCGAAAAATATGGGCAAACCGATTGCCGACTTCCAGCTGCCGGACGTGCGTGACGGCAGGGTCGTGTCGCTGCTGGGAGATCGCAGGCAGCAGGCTACCGTGCTGCTGTTCGTCTCGGCGCTCTGTCCCTGTTCCGGCAAATACGATGAGCGCAATGTTCGGCTCGCCACGGAGTATGCCTCCAAAGGGGTGCGGTTTGTGGCGGTCAACTCCAGTTTCGGCGAGCAGCCAGCCGAGATCGCCCTCCATGCTCAGCAGTTTCACTATCCGTTTCCTATGCTGCGCGACGAAGGCAATGTGATTGCGGATCGTATCGGGGCGCAGCTTACACCCGAAGCGTTCGTACTGGATAGTAAGGGCGTGCTGCGCTATCATGGCCGCATCGACGACAATCGCGATGCGCTCAAGGTCACGGCCAGCGATCTGCGCAATGCGCTCGACGCGCTGCTGGCTGGCAAACTGCCTGCGAAACCGGAACAGATCGCTTTCGGCTGCGCCATCGCCCGCGCCAAACCTCGGGTGTCGTTCGGAAAGGAATAGAAGGTCTTGATCTTTTTATGTCGCTGGAAAACCTGGCTGCTTTTTACCGCCTGCTTTGTGATTCTCAGCCGGCCTGCGCCTGCATCCGCGCAGGATGCTTCTAAACCGATCCCGATCGCGATGACCTGGAGCGACTTGAGCGGGCATATCTGGCACACGACCGACCTGCAGAAGAACAAGGCGACCGTCTTTTTCTTCGGCTCCACCGAGTGCCCGATCTCCAATATCTACACGCCGCGCATGGTCGAACTCGCGAAGACCTATACCGCGCAGGGAACTGCCTTCTTTCTGGTCGATGCCAACCCGGAGGACACTCCGGCGGCGCTGCGCAAATATGCTGCCGAACGCGGTGTCGTGTTCCCACTGGTAAAAGACACTAAACTGACTCTTGCGGACAGCCTGATTGCGGACCATACCCCGGAGGCGATTGTGCTGGACGGGCAGGGGATCGTGCGCTATCGCGGCCGGATCGACGACAACAAGAACCGTGCGAGGATCATCCGTCACGACCTGCAGGAGGCACTGGACGCGATGCTGGCAGGCAGACAGGTTCTGCGGCCCCGCACGCTTGCGGTCGGCTGCTCCATTTTCCGCGATAGGCCCGCCACGGAGACAGCGTCGAGTACGAATGCCGTCAGCTACGCTCACGATGTCGCGCCCATTCTCTATAACAACTGCGTCGTCTGTCATCGCACCGGTGAGGCCGCTCCCTTCTCGCTGGAAACCTATCAGGAGGCGAAAACTTGGGCTGGGCAGATCAAGGACTACACGAGCCGCCGTCAGATGCCGCCCTCGAAGGCAGTAAAAGGGTACGGCGATTTCTGCGATCAGCGCGTTCTGGACGCCAAACAGATCGCGATCCTGGCGAAGTGGGCTGGCAGCGGTGCGCCTGCCGGGGATCTCAAAACCGTGCCCGCCCTGCCGAAGTTCCCGCCGCCCCACGACTGGGTGCTCGGCAGGCCGGATGTGATCATGCAGGCCGACCGCCCCTACCATCTGGAGGCGGAGGGTGACGATGTCTATCGCGAGTACGTTATGTCTCAGATCTACGACGAGGACAAGTTTATCACGTCGCTGGAGTTTCAGCCGGGGAATCGGGCAGTCGTCCATCACGTCGTGCTCTATTTCGACCCGACCGGCAAGTCGGCGAGTATGGACGGCAAAGAAAAAGAGCCGGGCTACAGCGTCTCTGGAGCCGGGATCGGTGTTTTTGGAGAGCAGTTTGTGCAGGCCTGGGTGCCAGGCGGCACACCCTATACGCTGCCGAAGGGGACAGCTTATCGCCTGAAAAAGGGCTGCCGTATCGTCATGCAGGTCCATTATCACAAAGATGGCAAGGTCGAGCAGGACCAGAGCCGCGTCAGCGTGCGTTTTGCTGCGGCGGGCGATGTCGAAAAAGAGCTGCGTACGGCGGCCATGATCAACCCCGTTTTTCAACTCAAACCTGGTGAGGCCCATCAGGAGGTTCGGTGTGGCCTTACCCTCCCGACCGATGCGACGATCTGGTCGGTATTTCCCCACATGCATCTTCTGGGCCGGGAGATGAAAATTACGGCGACACTGCCTGGCGGCACAGAAAAGCCGCTCGTCTGGGTCAACGACTGGGACTTCAATTGGCAGGAGACGTACCGTTACAAAGCGCCCATCCATCTGCCCAAGGGGACGCACATCGCCCTGGTCGCCGTCTACGACAACTCCGAGCGCAATGCCCGCCAGCCTACGCACCCGCCCGCCCTAGTTCACTGGGGTGAGCAGACCACCGACGAAATGTGTATCGGCTTTCTTCAGTACACCATCGATGTGGAAAAACTCGCCGCAAAGTAGGCAGACCACACTCCGAAACCTCAAAATTCCGAAACGCGCCGGTTCAATCCAGCATGTAACGCAGCATTTCTAATGGGCGCAATGCCAGCGGATGGCTTGACAACCTGCAGAGCGAACGCTATAATAAGGTAAATCCCATGTCTGCCCAACATAGGGAGTGAAAGGTATTTTTGCCTGCTCTGACGACGCCCTGCTGCGTTTTGCTGAGAGACCGCAGTCCGTTCCGCTCAGGAGGCATGAAGTCCAATGGATTTTTTGAATGTCCGTAAAGTACGCATACTGCAGGCGATTGTCAACGACTACGTTCTGACCACGAAGCCGGTTGGATCAGAACGACTGATCGAGATCTATCATATCGGCTGTAAGTCTGCGACCGTTCGCAACGAGATGGCGGAGATGGTGGAGATGGGATATCTCATCCAGCCCCACACCTCGGCGGGTCGTATTCCTACCGACCGGGGTTACCGCTACTATGTCGATGTCCTGATGGATCCACCGAAGGCGCTGGACGATGCCGAAGTGCAGCAGGTCCAGGCGGGAACGCCCCAGGGTGCGAGCGAGATCGAAGAGATTATCGCGCAGACCTGCCGCGTCCTGACCGGCCTCACTTCCTATGTCTCTCTGGCGACCGACCCCGACACCGACAGCACACGGGTGCGTCATGTCTATCTCAGTCCGGCGACTCCGCGCCATGTTCTGCTCGTCATGCTGCTCTCCACCGGGCATGTCGAACACCGTCTGGTCGAACTGGAGACCGTGCCCGCCGAGCCGGCGCTGCTGCACCTTTCCAACTATCTGAACACGCTGGCAGGGGAACTGGAGCTGACTCAGGTCGAGCGCACAGTGCATACCCCGGAAGTTCCGACGGAACTGATGGCCTATGCCGCCGTCCTGCCGCGTTTGACCGCTGCGCTCTCGCAGATGGCGAATGCCCTTTGCGAGCGGCGGGTCTTCCTGGAAGGAACCAGTCAGCTGCTGCGCCAGCCCGAATTTCAGGATGTGCAGCGTTTAGAGACCCTGCTGAACGCGCTGGAGTCGCGCAGTGCGCTTTACGAAGCGCTGCGGCGGGCGCTCCCGAACAGCGAGATGTCCGTGCAGATCGGTGCGGAGAACCTGTTCGCGCCGATGCGCGAATGCAGTCTGGTCTTCACCACGTACCGAATTGGCAATCGTCCCGTCGGTTATCTGGGCGTCGTCGGACCCACGCGCATGAACTACGATCGGGCTGTCGCCGCCGTCACGCTGATGGCCGGCAATCTCTCCAGCCTGCTGACGAACCTGAGCGCCGCCTGAGTCTTATTCGAGCAAGGCAGGTTCGGCAAATTTCGGTGGCGACCGCCTGCAGGCGGTCGCCTTCGCTACGCAAACTATCTCCCCAGGAGTGAAAACATATCATGTCAAACGAAACGAACCTCAGTGAAGAGACCCCTGTCGTCGAATCTCTGGAACATCAGCCACCAGAACATCCTGCGGCGGAAAATTCCGCAGCAGAGCAGGATCTCGCTCCGGAAGTGCTGGATCCCGAACGAGCTCCTGATGCCTCCCCGCACCACGCCGACTTGATCTCCCTTTTACAGGAGAATCTGGCGCTGACCAAAAAACTGGAAGAGGCGGCCCCGAAACTGGAGGAGGCCCAGCGGGCCGAACTCTACGTTCAGGCCGAGTACCAGAACTATCGGCGGCGCAGCGAAGAGCGGTTCATGGAGCAGCAGAAATACAATAACGCCGAGTTTATCAAGGCGCTCCTGCCCGTGCTCGACAACTTCGAGCGCGCCATGACGGCGGCGGAGCAGAGCCGGAATTTCGATGCCCTGATCGGCGGAATCAATGGCACTCTGAAACAGCTGCAGGCTGCCCTGCAGAAGGCCGGTGTGACGCCGATTGAAGCGGTGGGCAAGGAGTTCGATCCCAAGTACCATGAAGCGATCGGAAATGTCGAGAGCGATGAGTACCCTTCGAACACCGTAGCCGAAGAGGTGCAGCGCGGCTATATTCTGCACGATCGGGTTCTGCGCCCCACACTTGTGCGGGTGACGGACTGAACCTGATGAGCAAGCAACGACTGTTTGGAACGGATGGAGTGCGCGGTGTCGCGAACCAGGATCTGACAGCGCCGATAGCGATGAACCTTGGCATGGCGGCAGGCCGCTGGCTCTGCGATGCCGCACCGCCTGCCGCCGATACCCGTCCGTTTGTGGTGATCGGGCGGGACACTCGGCTCTCCGGCGATATGCTGGAGGCGGCTCTGGCGGCGGGACTGGCCGCGATGGGCGTCGATGTCGTGAATATCGGGGTCGTCCCGACTCCGGCTGTCGCCCAGATCGTGCTGGCGCAGGGTGCGGCGGGTGGGGCGGTCATCTCCGCCTCGCACAACCCGTTCGAGGACAACGGCATCAAGTTTTTTGGGGGCAACGGCAAAAAACTGCCGGACCGCGTCGAGGATGAGATCACCGCACTGCTGGAGCGGGTCGAGACTCTGCCGCGCCCGACCGGTACACATATCGGGCGCGTCACGGAGACCCATGAACCGGTCAGAGAATATGTGCATCGGGTCATGGCGACTGTCGGTGGTGAGGAGGCACAGCCTCTGCAAAACCTGCATCTGGTCATGGACTGCGCCAACGGTGCAGCCTGTCACATCGCGCCGGAGATCTTCATCGCGCTGGGAGCCCAGCTGACCATCTTAAACGCTGATCCGAACGGCATCAATATCAATGTGGAGTGCGGTTCCACGCATCCGAAACAGATGGCTGCCGCTGTGCTTGAGACTGGAGCGCAGGCTGGCCTCGCGTTCGACGGCGATGCCGACCGAGTGATGCTCGCGGACGAATACGGCAATATCGTGGATGGGGACCGGATGATGGCGATCCTGGCGCTCGACCTGCATCGCAAAGGCCGCCTGCCCGGCGATGTCGTGGTCGCGACGATCATGAGCAATGTAGGACTGGAGCAGGCGCTGGCGACGGAGCACATCCGCCTGCACCGGACCGATGTCGGCGACCGCTATGTGGCGGAAGCGATGGAGGCGCTGGGGGCAGCCATCGGAGGCGAGCAGAGCGGCCACATTCTGCTGCCCTTCCAGACCCCGACCGGAGATGGACTTGTGACGGCGCTGCAGGTGCTGGCGATCGTGCGTGAAACCGGAAAGCCACTCTCAGAACTGGCGAGTGTGGTCGTATCGGGGCCGCAGCTGCTCAAAAGTGTGCGGGTTGTCAGCAAACAGGGGTGGCGGCAGGATACCGATATTCAGGCCGCCATCACGGAAGGCGAGCGGCGTCTCGGCAGCGCCGAATGGCTCTCGGTCCGCGCCTCCGGCACAGAGCCACTGATCCGCGTCATGGCCCAGGGCACGGACAGAGTGACCGTCGAATCGGTCGTTCACGACATCTGCGCCGTCATTCAAGCCAAGCTGGGCCGAGAAGTGTCCGAATAGGCGTGACACAGGAGAACCTTATGCGCACTCAGAACAGAGGTCTGTTTGTATTCGCCGTGATCGCAGCGCTGCTGCTCGGGCTGACTGGCAGCCGGGCGTCGGCGGTGGAAGTGAAAGTCGAACAGGATGTCCTCTACGGCAGCGCCGACGCCACGAAACTGTTCCTCGACGCCTACACACCTGACGACAAGGCTGCAAAACATCCCGGCATTATTCTGGTCCACGGCGGCGGATTTATCGCTGGCGATAAGGGCTTCTATGCGCCGATGGGCAGACATCTGGCGGCAAAAGGGTATGCCGTCTTCTCTGTAAACTATCGCCTGGCCCCGAAAAATCGTTATCCGGCGGCTGTGGACGATGTGCAGAGAGCGGTGCGCTGGCTCAGGGCGCATGCCGAGACCTATCGTCTGGATCCCGATCGTATCGGGGCGCTCGGCGATTCGGCGGGTGGCTATCTGGTTACGATGCTCGGCACGCGCGCGACCCGCGACAACAGTGACATGGAACTGGCAAAGTTCAGCAGCAAGGTGCAGTGCGTCGTCGATCTCTACGGTCCATCGGATTTCACCCTCCCCGCTGCCGAGGCCGGCGTAGGACCGCAGGGGATCTTCTTTCTGACTCAGTTCTTCGGAAAATCACCGGGGCAGGCCGTGGATCTCTACAAAGATGGTTCTCCGATCGTCTATGTCGCCAAAGACTCCGCTCCGTTCCTGATCGTACACGGCACGGCCGATCCGCTCGTACCGCTGGATCAGTCGCGGCGCCTGCACGATGCGCTTAAAATGGCGGGCGTCCCCGTGACGCTGGTCGAACTCTATAAATACGCGCATGGCTTCCTGAATCCCGCCAATCCTGGTCAGACTGGTCTGCTTGCGGAAGACTTTCTCGATCGTAACCTGAAAGGCTCCTTTCCTGTGACTACGCCTTAGCATCAAGAAGCTGTCACTCCGTTCCAGCATCACCTTCTATGGGATGCGAACAGTTCATTCCATCGCTTTTTGCGATATTCGCGAAACGTTCGACAGGAGTCGGATCGTAGAAAAGAGTGGCATACATCTGCAATTTTGCCCTGGACACTGCAGACGCCGCATAGCGTTATCAACCGATGCGGACAACGGGGCACAAAAGAAAAGGACGCGATAAAGGTGAAATTCCGCACGGGTCGTCACACTCTGATCGGGTTGCCCCTCATAGGCCTGGCGACCCTGACTGCTGTCACTGCATGGGGCCTAGGGCCGAACAGCGGCGCGAAGATCGCACCGAGATCTGCCGTGGGCGCGAAGAATGCCGTCGGCAAACTCGCGTTCAGCGATCTGACCGGCAAAGCCTACACGGCGCAGGACATCGCGGCCCACAAAGCCAGCGTCTTCCTGTTCGTTTCCGGGCAGTGTCCGGTCTCCAATGTCTATACCCCCCGCATGAATGCGCTGGCCGCTGTCTATGGCGCACGCGATGTGCAGGTGTTCGCGGTCTACTCCGACCGTCAGGAGAGCGCCTCCGATATTACCAAACATGCGAAGGAACATGGCCTGACGTTCCCGGTCGTCAAGGACAGCGCCAATGTACTTGCCGACCGCCTCGGCGCGAAGATGACGCCGGAAGCCATCATCGTCGATGCAAGCGGGACGGTGCGCTATCGCGGCCGGATCGACGACAATGCGGTCGCCACACGCGTCAGTGTCCATGATCTGGCCGCCGCGCTGGATGCGGTGCTGGACAGCAAACCAGTGGCGCATCCTGAGATGCTGGCCGTCGGCTGCGCCATTCGGCGCAATGCGGTTCTGGTGCTGGCGAAAGCCGGTGTGCCGACCTATGCCCGCGATGTTGCGCCCATTCTGCGCGCCAAGTGCGAGGGCTGCCATCGTCCCGGTGAGGTCGCGCCGTTCTCGCTGCAGAGCTATACGCAAGCCAGTGCCTGGTCCGTGGACATCAAACGTTTTACGGGCACCGGCCAGATGCCGCCCTGGAAGCCCGCACCTGGCTTCGGCGACTTCCAGGAGACAGATGCGCATACGCTCTCCGAGACCGAGCGGAACACCATCGCGAAATGGGCCGACAACGGCGCGCCGCTCGGCGACATAAAGCAGCTGCCTGCGCCGCGCAAGTTCGTGCAGGGCTGGCAGCTGGGCGAGCCCGATCTGGTAATCACTCCGGAAAAGGCTTATCACATCTCCGCCGATGGGGAAGACGTCTATCGCAACTTCGTCATCAAGAGCAACTTCACCGAGGACCGCTATATCAGCGCGGTCGAGGTGCGGCCTGGTAATCCTGCGATCGTACATCATGTGATCGGCTACGTTGACAGCGGCAAACAGAACGGCGAATATGCCTCCGAAAAACTGGAGGCTGCGACGACGGATGGGCAGCCCGGCTACACCAGTTTCGGTGGTCCGGGGTTCGTTCCAACCGGCATGATGGGCGGCTGGGCACCTGGGAACGATCCACTGTTTCTGCCGCAGGGCGTCGGCAATCGCGTGCCGAAAGGCGCGCGTATCGTGATGCAGGTTCACTACCATAAAGATGGCAAACCGGAGACGGATCTGACGCGTTTTGGCGTCCACTTCTGCAGGGGAACGGTCCAGAAAGTGCTCTCAGGCGGCTTTGCGATCAACCTCGGCTTCAAGATTCCGCCCGGTGATCCGCGTTACAAGGCGGAAGCGGCGACGACAGTGCAGGAAGATGAGCACCTTTTCGCCGTGACACCGCACATGCATCTGCTTGGCAAAGAGATGAAAGTTTGGGCGACATTCCTGGATGGCTCCGAGAAGCCGCTTGTCTGGATCAAAGACTGGGACTTTAACTGGCAGGCGACCTACTATCTCAAAGAGCCGATGGCGCTGCCCAAGGGGACCAGAATCCACATGACGGCCTACTTCGACAACTCCCCCCAGAACCTGCGCAACCCGATGAAAGATCATCCCCGTATCGTAACCTGGGGTGAACAGACTACGGACGAGATGTGCATCGCCTTCTTCTCAGCTACCAAAGACGCTGAGAAGCTGAACGTCCAGTCGAGCGTCCCGCCTAAACAGACGGCCAGCCTGCGCTGATCCCGTTCGCACATAGCAGTGGAAATTTAACGTCCCCACCAACAGGGTCTCTAGACCGAGGCTCCGTTGGTGGGGACGCTGAATTTATGGTCGCCTGATCTAGTCACCATTTCCCTTTCCCGATGTGGGATGGGGATGCCCATACAGGAAATTGCCTTGCTGCGTTTTTGTTTTGTACCGGGGGACCAAAATATACTGTTCCGGTGACGTGTTAATACATCCAATTAACGTATAATAGAGGGGTAGACAAGGCCTGCGTCGTATAGCGACGTGATACTGTGCCTGCCGGAATTTTGCTGGAGAGTAAAACGCGACTTGCCGTCTTCTCTTTGCCTCTGTATCGGCAGATACATCACCCCTTTGTTGTTCTGAAAGGATGATGAATGGCATTATTGCGTTCAGTACTGGTTCGCAGTCTTACGTTTGGCCTGTTTGCCGGTCTGTTCTCTCTCTCCTTGGCGGCTCATGCGACCGGAGACTTCACGGGCTATCTCTATGTCACCGATTACGGCGCTCAGAACCTGGACCGGTACAGTTACAAGTATCATTCGGCGACGAACACCATCGATACGGTCACGCCGGCCGGGGCTGGCGGCAGCACGACCAGCGCCATCTTTCTTACAGGCCAGATCAAAGAGGGCCTTCAGGGCACCTTAAGCGATATTATTGTCGTCAATACCGGCGGCAGTTCCCTCACTCGCTACAACCTCAATGGCGGCACTATCGGCACCATCGCCATCAAGAACGCCGACAACACCGCTCACACTCTGAGCGGCATCGGCAACGTCGTCATCACCAAGGACGGCAAATACCTGTATGCGCCGGAAGAGGCCGCCAGCCTCATCGACAAGATCGATCTTGCGACCGGTAAAATCGTGTCGTTTACATCCTTCACGGGCGCACACGATCTGGCGATCGCTTCCGATGGCACGATCTACGCGGCAGCCTATAACAAGAACGATGCCACCAGTCAAGGCGTCTATGTGCTGCCTTCCGACCTGAGTTCCAAGACCAAGCTGATCAACTTCAACGACAACGGCCTGACCTCGCCCTCCGGCATTTCGGTGGCGAAAGACGGCTCGCTCTACATACAGCAGAACGTTCATGACAATACGGCCAACTCCGGAGCGGGTCCGGATGGGGTCTACCACTATAAACTCAGCGGCACCGGCGTCACAGCCGCCGCCACGTTCGACGGTCCAACTTCGGTGCTCTCCTCTTCCAGTCTGCACTTCACCTTCGGTAATAACATCGGGCCGGATGGGAACATCTATATCGCCGCGCTCGGCGGGGCCAGTGGGCGCACCGGCAACACCGGCTATACCGACGGCATCTACAAGTACGATCCCACCTCTCTGGTGATATCGAACTTCATAGCCGGGAAGATTGAAGGCACCTCCACGGCAGGAGCGAGCGGACTGCAGGCTCCGAAGTATATCCAGTTCGGCTACAACTTCGTTCCGGCGTACGACGCAGGCTACACTCCGGAGCCCTCCGGGATCGTGACCGGTCTGGGATTCCTCAGCATGGCAGGGGCCGGAATGCTGCGCGCCCGCCGCCG
>JAYTGR010000341.1:0-1975 GCA_043733205.1 Chthonomonadaceae bacterium | reverse complement strand
ACGGCAGTCTGCGCCAGTGGCAGCTGAACAACAATGTCAATCATCTGGCATTTGTGCCGAACAGCTTCTTCGCCATCCGCGCTCAGCGGGACAGGCAGCCGGCAGTGGCACGGGTGCTGCAGTGCGGCGCGCTCTACACAGAGGATTTCCCGCCTGTTCCCTCCGTCAACGACTATGTGGTTCCGGAAGAGTGCAGGCGGCTGCTGGAGACCCTGCCCGGCGTTCAGGCCACGGAGTTTGTGGGCGAATATCCGATTGCCGAGATAAAGTATCTGGACGAGGCGCTGCCGGTCGATGTCTCCCTGACCGCCTACTCGCCGTTCTGCCCGCTGGACGCGCAGGTGTCGGGCCTGCCCGCTGTCATTTTTCGGTTTACTGTCCGCAATCCCGCAGACCGCGCCGCTTCCCTGCACATTGCGGCCACGCTGCAAAACTTCGTCGGCTGGGACGGCATTCAGAACATCGTGGGCGTGGAGTGTCCGCGCTACGGCGGCAACCAGAACCGTCAGCTGCGCCTGCGGGGTTTGACGGCGGTGACGATGGACAACGTCAGGCTGCCGTCCAATCATCCGAACAACGGGTCGCTCTGTCTGGCAACGCTCAACGAGAACGCCAATGTCTGCCCTGCCTGGGCAGACCTCACGACCTTCTGGAACGACTTCACCCGCAACGGGCCTGCGCTGGCCGGAGAGGCCGCTTCCGCACCGACACCGGACGGGCGCACCGTCAACGGGGCGCTGTCCGTTCCGATGCGTCTGGAGCCCGGCGAGGAGAAGTCGATCGTTTTTCTCCTGGCCTGGCATTTCCCGAACCGCTATGTCAGCTGGGGACAGGGGTTCAGCGGCATCGAAGACAAGAAGAGTCTGTTCTGGCAGGGCAACGCCTACAATACGCGCTTCGCCGATGTGACGGGGGTGGCGGAGTATGTGCGCGATCATTTCGACCACCTGGACCGGATCACGCATCGGTTTCGCGACACCTTCTTCGACAGCACGCTGCCCATCGAAATTTTAGATACCGTCTCCTCGCAGATGTCCATTCTTCGCACTCCGACCTGCCTCTGGACGGAGGACGGGCGCTTCCATGCCTTCGAGGGCTGCGGCGGAGCCAGCACCGGGGACTGGCTTATCACCGGCGGCTGCTGTCCGCTCAACTGCACGCATGTGTGGAACTACGAGATGGCGCTTGCCGCCCTGTTTCCCGACCTGGAACGCACCATGCGGGAGACCGATCTCTTCCATCAGCTGCATCCCACCGGCTATCTGCCGCACCGAACCACCCTGCCGCTCTATATGCCCCGGCCCTGGGAGCGCGGTATCGGCGGCCCTCACAATCCTGCGCTCGACGGGCTGCTCGGCATGGTGCTGAAGACTTATCGGGAACACAAACGCTGTGCCGATCCTGCCTGGCTTGCACGGGCCTGGCCGCAGGTCAAGAAGGCGATGCACCATGTGATGACCGTTCACGATGCCGATGCCGACGGAGTGATCAAGGGCGAGCAGCCCAACACCTACGACATCAGTATCTACGGCCCCAACACCTTCATCGGAACGCTCTATCTGGCCGCGCTGCGCGCTTCGGAGGAGATGGCGCGCCTGCAGGCCGACCCCGGCCTCGCGGGACAGTACCGGGAGCGGTTCGAGAAGGGCAGAGTAGGGTATGACGATCTCCTCTGGAACGGCGAGTTCTGGATTCAGATCTACGACCCGGAAAAGAACCCCGAGCAGAACTACGGCAAGGGCTGCCATTCGGACCATCTGCTCGGGCAGTGGTGGGCCTATGTCCTCGATTTAGGCCCGGTGCTTTCGCCCGAGCGCCTGCGGCAGGCCGTCCAGAGCATCGTCAAGTACAACTTCCGGGAGAACTTCCACGGTCATAAACAGATTCCACGCGTCTACGCTTCCGACGATGAGGCCGGACTGCTGATCTGTTCGTGGCCGCACGGCGGACGTCCGGAAGTGCCGACGCTCTATTC
>JAYTGR010000340.1:0-1975 GCA_043733205.1 Chthonomonadaceae bacterium | reverse complement strand
AGGGAACGGTCATAGGAGTTAGACGGATTCCTGAGCGATCTTGTTGGCGACGCGGGCGCGGCGGACGAAAGTGGAGAGCAACTGGATCTCTTCCCGGCTGAACTCGCGGCGCTCCTGCGTGTAGATCTCGATGACGCCCACGACGCGCCGCGCCGAACGCAGCGGCACACCGAGATACGAGGTCAGTTTGTCGCGCTGCAGCCAGTGGTGGGTCTGACTGCGGGGATCGTCGTTCAGGTCGGGCAGGCTGAGCGACTGGCCGCGCCGGGCCACATGCCCACAGAGACCCTGTCCAAGCGGAACGGTCGCATCGGGCGGCACCGCGGAGCGGAATCCGCTGGCCACCTGGAGGCGCAGCATATCGCCATCAAGTCGGTAGATCGCGCAGCGGTCGGCCCGCATGATCTCCACCGACAGGTCGGCAAGCAGACGCGGCAGCTCCTGCTCTTCCAGCGCGGAGCCGATGGCATGCGCCACCCGCCGAAAGTAGCGGCGCATCTCATGCGATTTGGTACGCGCTTCCTTGTAGAGGTGGGCGTTGACGATGGCGACGGCGGCCTGATTGGCGATGGTATAGAGCAGCTCCATTTCGGCGACGGTAAACAGCCGGCGTTTGCTGCTCATGGCATGGATCACGCCGATAACCTCCTCGCCGACATGCATCGGTACGCAGAGCGTGGAAGCGACCCCGAACGGATCGAGCGGCGCAGTGCGGTTGCGGGCGTCGGCAGCGACATCGGCTACCGCCTGCGGGGTCTGCCATTCGAACACCCAGCCTGCGATCCCCTCGCCAGCGCGTGGCATAATGGCATGAAACTCCCCAGCGTCCATGTTGCGTGACAGCTTGGTCTTCAGCCGCTCCTCGCGGGCGTCGTAGAGCATGAGGGCGAAACGGTCCACCTTGAGCAGGTTCAGTACGCTGTCCGCGACGAAGTTGAGGACATGGTCTTCGTGCAGCGTGGCATTGACATGCTGCGAGAGATCGTAGAGGGCGGTCGCCTCTTCGGCCTGGCGCTGGGCGTCTTCGTAGAGCCAGGCGTTTTCGATGGCGATCCCCGCCTGCATCGCAACCGCGGCGACGAGTTTCAGGTCGGCGCTATGGTAGGCGCGGCGCTGCAGGCTGGTGACGACGATGATGCCGTGGATCTCATCGCGGCTGCGGACGGGGGCGATCATGGCGGAGAGGGCGTGAGAGCGGAGGGTGATATCGACGAAATCGGAGGTTAAGTCGGTGTCCTTAATGCGGCGCGGCTGTCCGCTGATCAGCACCCGGGCATGTTCGCCGCTTTCGACCGAGAGCTGGATTTCGCGCTCCTCGTCGGTCAGTCCCCGTTCTGCGGCGATAAAGAGATGCGTGTGCTCATCGTTAAGCAGGAACAGCACGGCGGCATGGTATTCGACATGAGAGCAGAGGGCGGTGAGCACGTTGTCCATGACCTGCTGGACATTGAGGCTGCCCGCTACGGTGCGGGCGGCATCGTACAGAACCGCCAGCTCCCGCCCCTGGTCGCGGGCCGTCCGGGCCGTGCGTTCCACCTTGCGTGCCAGCGTCGCGAACTCCCCGAGCAGCGCCAGTGTCTCCAGATCTTCGCTCCCGAAGGCCTGAATGGGAGAGCCGCTTGCCGCATCGCCGGTCTTGTTGAGCGCGGAGAGCGTGCCGATCAGCCGGCCATCGGCATGGAGAGGCACGACAGCGGCGGTCAGGTTCTGAACGGGGGGCTTGGAGGCGAGCCTTTCGGTCGGTGCGGCGGCGGAGAAGAGGTCACCGGTCTGCGCTGCGCTGCGCTGGTCGAGCAGAAAAGGCTGTCCGGTCTCGACGACGGTTTCGGAGAGCGAGTCGGCGACACGGATCCGCAGGCCGAGAATGTCGTCGGCGTTCTCCCCGGCAGCCGCCACAAAATCGAGCATATCCCGTGAGTCCGTCAGCAGGCAAAGCGCGGCACTGGCGGCGTCGGTGAGACGACGCGCCTCTTCG
>JAYTGR010000339.1:0-1978 GCA_043733205.1 Chthonomonadaceae bacterium | reverse complement strand
CAGCACCGGCGTGACCCGGGCATCGTCGGGCCGAAAGCGGATGCGGTAGTAGAACTCCTCTTCGACCGTGAAGGGCTTCACGCCGCGCAGAATGGGGATGGAGGCCGAGCCGAGGAGGACAGGCGCGGTGTAGCTCTGAATGGCCGAATACCAGTGGTTCGCCGCCGTGCCGGTCTCGTAGTCGAAATAGCCGCCGACCCACTCCGTGATCCGATCCTGAAACCGCGCCGGGGCGAAAGTGGACCAGTGGAGTTCCATAAGGCCGCACCCACGCCGCATCTGCCGCTCGATCGTCTGCATCCGGCTGCCGACATAGAGCGGATGATCCGCTTCGCTGCGGTCGCTGCCATCCGTGACGAACACGATGGTGTCGGCATCGTCCAGAGTGCGCTCGTCTTCCGGCCAGCCATGAAAACAGACTTTCGTCCGGACGTTTTTCAGATTGGAGGCGGTATCGAGCAGAGTCTTGAGCAGGATCACGCTCTTCTCGTATTCGTGCGTCTGCTTGTCGTGACCGATCATCGAGCCGGCGATCAGCACGATCTTACGCATGCGTGCCGCCGGGTTCGCCCGCACTCCTGCAGACACACTCAAAGCCGCACCGACCGCCAGCATCCAAACCCAGGTTCTCACAGCCACGACTCTCCTCGCCTTCTCAGCCGCTGGAAGAGCTTCATCGTCCCTTCCAACAAAATGCCCACTTTCCTGCTTGGCATTCTATTCGCCGCAGGCATCGGACTTCCCTGTAAAGCGCACCGAAGCGATTACATGCCGGGGCATCCCGGCCGCATCTGCAAAAAAGACCAGACCGGCAGGCAGCACATCAACAGCAGCGCTTCGCCCATTTGGCCGCTCCTGAACAAGCAGCAGACCAATCGTGGGAGTTTGCATATCAGCCTGCGCAGAGGGGTCGTTACGAGAGGCAGCAGCGCTTCCCTGCAGGCGCGGCGAACGCCGCAGGGAAGGGACCGCAAAAAACTTTCCGAGACTCTTCTCCAAACCCCTTGACATCCTATCCCTAGTAGTGTATTCTTACTCAGTCTCCACATATAGGCAGGCAGCATACGCAAACCCCGCATATCTAGTGTTGCCTGGATGTGCAGAATGCTGCTCTCCCTGCGTTTTGTCTCCTGTTTCGGCAGGGAATGGCCGCTCGGAACAGAAGCATGGATGGGGTGGAGGCGGAAGCGGAGTCTGCGTTTAGACGATGAAGTGTCCGTTCTGCGGTATTCAGAATAGAGATCATGTCCTGGAAACCCGCACGCTCAACGACGGAGTCGCGATCAAGCGCCGCCGTGAATGCGAGGCGTGCGGCCGCCGCTTTACGACTCTGGAAGAGATCGAAGAGCTGCAGCTCTTCGTCGTCAAGAGCGATAACCGGCGGGTTCCCTTCAATCGTAACAAGATCGTGCGCGGAATGCAGCTGGCCTGCACGGGGCGGGACATCAGCGTAGAGGCCCTGGACGAGGCCGCGCAGGACATAGAGCGTATGCTCTACAATCGCCTCGAAAAAGAAGTGCCCTCGCGGGAGATCGGCGAGATGGTCATGGACCGCCTCAAATCGCTCGATCAGGTAGCGTATGTGCGGTTTGCTTCGGTCTACCGCCAGTTCGAGGACGCTACTCAGTTCAAAGAGATCGTCAATCTGCTTCGCCGTCGCAGCACCCGAAAGAGTTAGCCACGCTTATGTCCACCCCGGAAATCGCCCGAACGCCTCCGCACCTGCTGGAGGCAATGCTGTTCGATCTCGATGGCACGGTCGCGGACACTCACGGCCTGATAAGGGAGTGCTACGACCATGCGATCCGTACCCACCTGGGGCAGCCGGCCCCCCTGGAAGTCTGGCAGCAGCGTGTCGGCCTACCGCTCGACACCGTCCTGCTTGCGGCCTGCGCGCACTTCGATGCGCCCTGTCCCCCGGAAACATTGGGGGCCCTCAAAACCAGTTATCGGGCGCACATGCGGACACGGCGCGATC
>JAYTGR010000338.1:0-1983 GCA_043733205.1 Chthonomonadaceae bacterium | reverse complement strand
ACTTCGTGGGGCTCGGCATCACCAACATGGTCAATGTGTTCAATCCGGAGGTCGTCGTCATCGGCGGCAAGATCTCCCGCTCCAAGATCCTGTTCGCCACCGCCCTGCGCACCGCCAAAGCCACCGCAATCGGCTCCATTCTGGCGGCGGCGAAGATCGTCCATGCCGAACTCGGCGACGACGCCGGTATCATGGGCGCGGTAGAACTCGCCTGGCGCGAAGTAGATCGGAAGTAGGTGCCCCCGTGCCCAAAATCGAGCAGAGCGTCGTTATCGACGCGCCAATGGAACATGTGTATAAGATCGCACGCGATGTTGAAGCGTTTCCCCAGTTCATGCAGGATCTGCGTTCCCTGACTCTGGTGGAGCGCAGCCCGGACGGAGCCCGCACGGTGACGGACTGGGTCGGCCTGATCCGCGAGTTCAAAATGACCATCAAGTGGACCCAGGAAGACCTGTGGGATGAGGCCGCGCACCGTGACGTGTTCACGATGCTGCGCGGAGATATGGACAGCATGTCCGGTGTCTGGCAGTTCACTGCGGAGGGTGAAAGTCAGACGCGCTTCGACTCGACCGTCGAGTACGAGTACAACGTGGCGCTGATCGGGCCCATGGTCAAGAGTCTCATCAAGAAGAAGATGACCGACAATCTCGAATCCACCCTGAAAGCCATCAAACAAAAATCCGAAGAGAGCCTCTAAGCCAGGAGTTTTTACATGACAACCGATATGCCGATGCAGCTGTTCGGCCCGGACAGTGTGCCGGTTTCGCGTATTGCGCTGGGCTGCATGGGGCTGGCAGGCACCTGGAATCCGGCGGAGATCGGGCCGGAGAACCGCCGCAAGGCCATCGCCACGTTCGAAACCGCGCTGGAAGCGGGCATCACCTTCTACGATCATGCCGACATCTACGGTGGAACCGGCTGTGAGACGATCTTCAAAGACTGTCTTGCCGCCGTGCCCGGCAGCCGCGAGAAGATCTACATCGCCACCAAAGTCGGAATTAGGGCCGGATACTATGAGCACGAACCCGACTACATCAGGCGCAGCATCGAGGGCTCTTTAAGCCGGCTGGGGACGGACTATGTCGATCTCTATCAGCTCCACCGCCCGGACCCGCTGACGCATCCGGAGCGGACGGCCGAGGCGCTGGACGAGCTCGTGGAATCGGGCAAAGTCCGGGCAATCGGCGTCTCCAACTACTATCCGCATCAGGTGCTGGCGCTGCAGCGGTACCTCAATGTGCCTATCGCCTCCAACCAGATTTCGCTGTCGCTGCTGCGGCTCAATCCTGTCTATGAGGGCGCGGCGGGCGGCGGAGGGGACGGAGTGCTGGACCAGTGTCTGGAGCTTGGCATCGTGCCTCTGGCCTACAGCCCGATCGGGGGCGGCTGGCTCTCCGGACGGCGCGAGGTGCCCGCCGACCATCCCCGGCGCGAATGCATCGAGCGCGTTCTGACCGCACTGCGTGAGATGGCTTCCTCTTACGAGGGGGCTTCGCCCACGCAGCTTGCCATCGCCTGGCTGCTGCGGCATCCCGCGCAGATCATTCCTCTCGTCGGCACCAACAGCCCCGAGCATCTGCGGGAGGCGGCGGAAGCGGGCAAAATCGAGATGAGCCGCACCGACTGGTACAAGCTCTGGGTCGCGGCACGCGGAGAGCGTGTGCCGTAACAGCCTCGTTCCGAGACACGCTAACGTGAGGGGCCGTCCGTAAACGAACGGCCCCTCACGGCTGGTGCGCAGGAGCAAGGCAGGGTCGGATTCCGTGCAGAAGTCGGCGGGCGCTCGCTTCCTCTGGCTTCTGCAGAGCCTCTTTTCAGGCTCCGCAGCACTTCTTGTATTTTTTGCCGCTCCCACAGGGACACGGATCGTTTCTCCCCACTTTTTCCTGTGCCACAAAGGGAGTCTGCACTTCTCGCGGTTCGGCGTCCTCCGGTGTGACAGCAGGCGTGTCCTCGGACCAGTCTTCGTACTCTTCCTCG
>JAYTGR010000337.1:0-5764 GCA_043733205.1 Chthonomonadaceae bacterium | reverse complement strand
CAGCGTCGGCAGGCGCGCATACAGAGTACGCCATCGCTGGCCAGGGCCGGCAGCATCCGCAGCGACCGCTGCCAGGACACGGCTGCCGATCTCACCGATCAAACCAAGCGTATGGACGCGCGGATCATTGCGGAGATTGGCCGTGAGACAGCGCAGCGAGGAGGAACTGCCCGCCCACTGACCGATCAGAGCGGAGGGCCTGCCTGCCCGCACCAGCCGGGCCACCAGCAGATAACGTCCGCTCTCCTCATCCGCCCCCGATGCATAGGAGAGTTCCCCTTCCAGCGCATAGCGGGCTGCCGGCGCACGCTCCCCCTCCTGCTCGGAGCGTTCTGCGGTCACTATCCGCAGTGTCGGGTCGGCGTGATCGCGCAGAAAGCGGGTCAGCGCGGTCGTAAGGCGTGCCGGCAGTTCACGCACGGCTTCGCCTCCTGCATCGCGCAGCGGTCGTACGCGCAGCACAGCCGGCACGGCAGACACAGGGCCGGAAGCCAGACACAACAGCAGTGCGGGAACCCCCCAGCAGACGGCCCGACAGACGGAGCAGATCATATCCTCTCGCCTCATACCCTCTCTCCTCATACCCTCTCTCCTCATTCGACGTCGAATGTCAGCCCGAAGGTATAGAAGGACTGGCGCAGCGAGCTCGTCTCCAGGATGCGCCGCATTTTGCGGGGCTCCACGCCGTCTGCTGGGAACGCCTTGATCAGAGCCTGGGCGTTCTCCTCCGATGTGAAGAGGATCGCTTTGACCCGCTCGACACCGTGTGCATCCGCCGTGTAGTCGTGTTCTGCGTCCCTCGGCAGACGCACCGCCGCATTGGCATCGATCGGCCCGCTGCCCAAGCTGCCAGCGCGCGGGGACAGCAGATAGACTTTGCCATCGGTATCTTTTTCCAGCAGAACCAGCCAGCCGCTCTGAGCGCTCTTCACCTCGAAGTGAAATGTCTGCCCCACTTTGACCGTGTTCTGGGCCGGAGCCATCGTCAGGCTGAACTGGGACGCTTCCGTGCGGTCCTCATTGAAGTCGTCCCAGACCGTCCGCTTCGGTTCCGGCTTGACATCGGGTTTCGGGTTTGGCTTGGGTTCGATTTTTGGATCGGGTTTGGGCATATCTCTGCCCTCGAAGACTCGCCGTCCGGAATACTCCGCCGGACTGAGTTTGGGCGTCTGGGTCTGATCCATGTAATCGGCGACCTCCCCGGTGACGTCCTTCTGCACCTCGTTCCAGAGCGTCTGCGGATTGGATTTTTGCAGCCGCGCTGTCAGGAAATGGGTGAACACTCCCCCACGAGTTCCCTCGAAATCGTCTTCACCCGAGGTCTGGTTGGCCAGCGAGGCGGTAAAGTAGAGGATCTCGGCTCCTCCGGCGATATGGTCGTTGCTGTCCGTTCCAGCTTCGAGATCGCGGCGCAGCGGAGCCGCTGCACCGCCTCCACGCCGATAGGCGCGGGTCTTTTTGACCCGATGTCCGATGCCTTTGCGGCTCAGTCCGCCAGAGAAGCAGGCGTCCAGCAGGGCCGTACGGCTGCGCGCCGGAATCGCCAGGATCGCCTGATACAGTTCGTCGCGCCCGATATCGCTGCGTTCGTCCTTTTCACTCGCATCCCCAGGCATCAGCGTAGACGCGCCGTCAGTAGCAACCGTGCCGTGTCCGGCGAAGTAAAAGACAAAGCGTTCGTCGGGGCGGGCCAGGGTCTTCATGCGGGCCAGCGCATCCATGATACCGCTTCTGGAGGCCTGCTCGTTCACCAGGCTGACGACCTCGAAGCCCTGCGCGGTGAGGGTGCGCTCGATGCCTTTGGCATCGTTGACGCAGCCTTCCAGGTTGCTGCCCTGCGCCAGCTTCGGATACTCGTTGACGCCGATGACCACGGCGCGATCCGCCTGCACCGGCCCTGCCGTCAGAGCGCCGCAGAGCAGCAGCGCAGCCGTACCCCCGGCCCGCATCCAGATGTTTGTATCGATTCGTGTTGACATGGTTTGACTCTTATTCGGCTTTCCTGCCGGGTTCGTAGCGAATACTCGGCATAGAATCGTTCTTTTGCAGGCCGCGCGATACGGGGCCGCCGGGGCGCTGTCCCCAGCCTTCGTTGGTCTCCCCCATGACATAGTCTTCGTGCAGCCAGATAAATCCCTTGTTAGCCCAGCCTTCCGACCACGAGTTGACCATCAGGAAAGCATGTCTGTCTTCGTCGTAGCCGACAATGCAGACGGCATGGCGGCCTAGCAGTTTGCCGCTGTTCTCTGCAGATTTGTAGACATAGTTCGGATCGTGCGGTATCGGCATAAAATCCTCGTAGACGTTGATGGAAGCAACGAACGGCTGTTTGGTTTCCCACAGCCAGTTCTTCAGTTTTTGGGGATCGGCCGCATCGCCTTTCCGAATGCCTTTGAACAGGCAGACCGTCCGCCGCGCCTTGTAGCGCAGTGCGCGGGTCCTGGAGCGTTCGTCAGGCTGAGATGTCACATCGGTTTCTGTCCAGGGCATCTCCGCCAGTGACGCGCATCCCTGTTTTTCCAGAATGTCGAACGCCTGCGAGATGCACATCCCCTGATTCTTGCCCTCATTGCCCTGATGCCAGATAAAGGCAGGGCTGAACACAAAACGAGGATCTTTACGCTGTTCGGGCGTCAGCTGGCGCTGCCGTGCAACAGAGCTGGTGAAGCAGTAGTAGGCGGTGGACCAGCCCACGCAGGCGTTCGTCCCGCCTTGATTCCCTACAGGCGGCAGGTCGGCCGCAAGACTGAACATTTTCGGGCGATCCAGGCCGCGTTTGGCCGCAATGCGAACGTGGTCATGGGTCTCGAAAGCCACGGCGGGAGAAGGCTCACAGCCGAAGGACTGCCCGATGGCCGGGCTCGCGGCCAAGAACACTGCCGCAATACCCGAAAACAGGAACCCCAAGCAGCGAACGCGCGTCGAAAAACACGTCATAATAGTAATATCCTTTGTCGGGGCAGGATAAAAGCGCGGTCAGAACGTCTAACCTGTCCCCTCCGCAGAGAGATTGCTGGCTCGCCAGCAGGCATTGCCGGCTCGCCGGCAGGCATTGCCGCTCCTGGCTGGTCCGTATACCGCCCTGAGTATTCCAGTCGAATACAGTATACATTCTGTCCGTATACACAGCGTATACAAAGCGGCTGTTTGAACCACGATTTTCAGGATTGTTCAGAATTATTAGGAGGATGAGGAGGACCGTTCTGCATGTCGGATGAAAACGTTTCCAATACCGTTCCCGTGGTGTTTGTGCTGCCCCTGCGTGTGGTAGAGGCGGACATCGATATGAACGGACATGCCAACAACACCGTCTATCTGCGCTGGGCGCAGGAGGTCGCAACGGCCCACTGGAATACGACTGCCACCGAGCAGCAGAAGGCGGATTTCGCGTGGGTCATACTCCGGCATGAGATCGACTACAAGCGGCCTGCGCTGCTGGGAGACGAACTGGAGGCGCGCACCTCTCTTGGGGAGGCTGGCGGCGCAAGGTTCGAGCGGTTTGTGGAGATCTGGCGAACTCAGGACAATGTCTTGCTGGCCAAAGTGCGGAGCGTATGGGTCGCACTGGACGCACTCACGGGCAGACCACGCCGCGTATCCACCTTACGCCAACGCTCTTAGAGGCCCATGCAAACCTGGATCGGCTTGCGGCTGTTGAAGGCGGACAGACGGAAGGCTGGGTTCATGGCTGCTCTGTGGCGGAAACACGGATTATAAGCTGATCAGGGGCGGTCAAGCGGCACGCCGCCCCGATAAAACCAGAATCTCGTATCGGTGTGGTAAAATCACAGGAGGTGATGAACCAGGTTCATCACCTCCTGTCTTAAAGGGGACTGCAGATGCGATCACGGATCCTACTGGCGCTGCCGGTCAGCATAGCGCCGCTGATGGCGCTGGCTCTCATATTACCTTCCGGCAGTCAGTCCAAACAACGGCAGACCACGCCCACTCTGGCACAGGCGACCGGGCCGTTTTTTGCGCAGAACTGCACCTCCTGTCACAATCCCAAGGCGAAAGCCGGAAGCCTGGATCTGCTCTCTCTGCAGGGCTCCACCTCCGTGACGAAGCACCGAGATTCGTGGGAAAGCATCCTGCGCAAGATCCGCACCGGTGAGATGCCTCCACCTGGATCGCCCCGCCCTGCGCCTGCGGCGATCAAAGCCGCGGCGCTCGGTATCGAAGCCGAATTCGAGCGCGCCGATAAGAGTGACGCTTTGAACCCTGGCCGCGTGACGGCCCGCCGCCTCAATCGCGCCGAGTACAACAACACCATCCGCGACCTGCTGGGCGTCGGCACCCATCCCGCCGACGACTTTCCACAGGACGACTCCGGGTACGGCTTCGACAACATCGGCGATGTGCTCTCGCTCTCCTCCTCGCAGATGGAGCGGTATGTCGCCGCCGCCGAGAAGGTCGCCCGCACCGCCGTGTTCGGCGCTGAACCGATGCAGCCCACCCTGGCAGTCCATGAAGCGCACGGCAGACGCATCGTTACCGCCATGACGATTCCCGCCCATTACGACGCCTCTGGGTTCACCCTCCCCAACTCGCTCCACGTGATGCACCGTTTTCCGGTCGAGGCCGAATATCTGTTCCGCTTCAAGCTCGAAGGGCTGCGTCCCCTCGGCTCCGATGCGCTGCATCTCGCTCTGTGGATCGACGGCAAACGGGTGCAGGCGATGGATTTCGACCCGACCGGTCAGGCCGCTTTCAACACCGATCGCCAGGACTTCTCCGCGCGCACGGTCGAATGCCGCCTGCGAGTCCCGATCGGAGACCACTGGATCGCTGCCGTCATCGAACGGATGTACGACGGTCTGCCAGCCTCCTACGGCGGTCCGAACCCTTCGGCCAGAGTCATTGCGGCAGCGGAGTTCAAACCGCCGCCCGGCCTGTCGGAAGAGCGTATCGCGCAGATCAAGCAGCGCATCGCAGCCCGGAGCAAAGAGAAAGTGCCGGTGAACGATGCCCGTGTCAATGTGCTGGAGATCGGCGGCCCCTACGCACAGGCGGCCGGACCATCACCGGAGAGCCTCAAAAAAATCTTTGTGTGCGGGCATCTGCACGGCGGACACACTCCTGACTGCGCCCGCAGGATCGTCAGCGACCTCGGCTGCAGGGCCTTCCGACGGCCCCTGACCCCCCAGGAGATCACCCGCTACATGCAGTTGGTCGCGCAGGTGCGCAGCCAGGGCGACTCGTTCGAGGAGGGCATCTGTCTCGCGCTGCAGGGCATGCTCGTCTCGCCGCACTTCCTCTACCGGATCGAGCGCGATCCGCCCGCAATGAAGGTCTCGGCAGTCAGTCTCCCAGCGCAGGATCCGGCGGGCCATCTTATCAGCCAGTACGAACTGGCCTCGCGCCTGTCTTATTTCCTGTGGAGCAGCCTGCCAGACGAGACGCTGCGGGAGTGCGCAGACCATCAGTCTCTGCGCCAGCCCGCCATACTCAAGGCGCAGATCCAGCGGATGCTCAAAGATCCGAAGGCGAGCGCCCTGGCGGAGAACTTCGAGGGGCAGTGGCTCCAGATCCGCGCGCTCGAATCGGCCAAACCGGACCGCGGGCGTTTCCCAGACTTCGACGACTACCTCCGTATGTCGATGCGCCAGGAGACGGAACTGTTCTTCGAAAATGTGATACGGGAAGACCGCAGCATCGTCGATCTTCTGGTCGGCAGATACACGTTCCTCAACGAACGGCTCGCGAACTTTTACGGTATTCCCGGCGTCGAGGGCCCCGCGTTTAGGCGGGTCGATCTCGCCAA
>JAYTGR010000336.1:0-5767 GCA_043733205.1 Chthonomonadaceae bacterium | reverse complement strand
GCCTCAGCGGGCCCAGCCGTGCCGATCTGGACTTCAACCTGGATGGCAAAGCGGATATCGCTTTTCAGAGCCAGGCGAATGCCAATCTGGTCTACTGGACGCTCAACGGCCCAAATTTTTCGGGCGGAGCGGCCCTGCCCACCCCTGTCTCACCCGACTGGAGACTGGTCGACAGCGGCAAAATGACATCCGATAACGTGCCAGCCCTGATCTATCAGAACCGCGCGACCAACCAAATTCTCTATGCCTACCTGAACGGCTCGACGATTACCGGCGGCTATATTCTGGCATCGGTGCCTGCGAGCGGCTACAGTGTCGTCGGCGTAGGCGATGTCAATGGCGATGGCAAACCCGATCTTATTTTCCAGAATCAGACCACCGGCCAGATCGTCTTCTGGTTTATGGACGGCGTGAACCGCATCGGCGGCATGGTCATGACCAGTCAGCCCGATGCAGGCTATAAGGTCGTCGGTGTCGGTGATTTCAACGCTGACGGCAGACCCGACCTGCTGCTGCAGAACACGACGAGCAATCAGATCGTTTTCTGGTTTCTGAACGGCACGACGCTCTCCGGCGGAACCGCTCTGATCGGGATTCCGGACAGCGCGTACTCCGTTGTCGGCCTCGGCGATATCAACAGCACCGGCAAACCGAGCATCATTCTGCAAAACCGGACCAGCGGGCATCTGGTCTACTGGCTGCTCAGCGGCACGAACTTCGCGGGCGGCGATCAGATGAGCAGTCCCATCTCGGGCGACTATCAGGCGGTCGGCATTCGCAGTTTCTATCCGCGCCCTGTGCCGGTGCGGCTCGAAACCCGGAGCTTTACAGCCCTCTACGGCACGGTGCGCCTGCGCGTTCGCAGTCTGCACGATGCGACGGCGACCGTCTCCGTTCGGGTGGGCAGCGCCGTCAGTCCCAGCGTGCATATCGCCTACGTCGATACGGCAGCGCCGGATACGGGCATCGGGGGCGCGGTGGACTTTCAGGTGCCGGCAGGTCTCGCGGCCGGCGGTCAGAACGTCGTCGTCACCGTGAACGGCAAAGACACTCCGGGCCTGCCGGTGACAGTGACCGACCCCAATCCCTTCGCGGTCTTCACCGTGCAGAACAACACCACACTCGCCATAACGCAGTTCGTTGCCGAGCTTCGCGCCGATGTCGCACCCCAGACCGCAGGCAACTTCGCGGACCTCGCGACGGGCAGGCACTCCTGGCAGGATCCCTGCAATGGCAATGCGGTCAGCATGGCTCCCTTCTACAACGGGATCACGTTCCACCGTGTCATCCCCGGTTTCGTGGCGCAGGCGGGCGATCCCTATACGCGCTGCCGGGCTCAGACCGATCCGGTCGTCGGCTCCGGCGGCCCCGGTTACACCATTCCCTTCGAGAAAACGGGCCTGACCCACAACGACGGCGCTCTGGGGATGGCACGCAGCAATGCTCTCAACAGCGCCAGTTCGCAGTTCTTCATCGACGATGGGCCTCAGCACTTTCTCGATCCGACGTTCGATAGTCAGGGCAATCCCACCGGCGGGTATGTCGTTTTCGGTTTCGTCGTGGAAAATCTGGCGAACGCCAAAGCGATCACGAAAACCCACGATGCCTCGGGAAATACCCCGGTTCCCGGCGTCGTTCCCGACACTATCGTCAGCGTCCTCATCACCGGCAAAATCGACGGGCCGTAGACGCCGATTCTCTCAGGGCAGGCCGCAGCCTGCCCTGACTTCTCTTTGCCTCTATGGGAATTTTCCCAGGAAATCGGGAGTGCAGGACACGCATGCTGGACAGTCTGGAACTGATACGGGAACTGATCGCCCCGCTGGGACCGCCCGGCGAGGAAGGGGCGATTCGGGAGGTCGTGGCCGCCCGAATGCGCAGTCTGGGATATGTGCCGGAAACGGATGCGAAGGGCAATCTTTTTGTTACGGTCAACGCGGAGAAGGCCGGCCCTGCCGTGCTTGTGACCGCGCATCTGGACGAGATCGCTCTGATGATCACGCGGATCGAAGCCGACGGCAAAATCCGGGTCGCGGCCTACGGCGGATCCTATCCGTGGAAGTGGGGCGAGGGACCGATGACCATTCTGGCACGGCCCGAGCCGATTCCCTCCATCCTCTCTTTCGGATGCATCCACACCAATGACGAGAACAGCGTCGTCGAGTTCGCCCGGCACAACCCGCTGGCTTTCGATAAGAGCTATCTGTTTACCGGGCTGGATGCGGCGGCGCTGGCGAAAGCGGGCGTCCGGCCCGGCCTGCGCGTCGTCCTTTCGGCCTCGCGGCGCGTGGTGACGACGTTCGGCGCCTTTGTCGGCTCGTACTTTCTGGACGACCGCGCGGACCTGGCGGTGATGCTGCTGGCGTTAGAGTCGCTGGCACAGCATGGCACAGAGGGTCTTGGGCCGGTTACGTTCGCGGCAACCACTTCGGAAGAGGTCGGTGCGGAAGGGGCACAGTATCTGCTGCGCCACCGGCCGGCCGACATCTGTGTGGCGCTGGAGATCGGTCCCAAGACGCCGGAGGCCGACTTCCCGATCGACAAACAGCCGACGATCTGGGTGCGCGACGCCTATGCGGCCATGGAGTCGGCAGACGCCGACTTGCTGACCCAATGCTGCCATGATCTGGGCCAGCATCCCCACTGGCAGTATCTTTCACGCGGTGGCAGCGACGCCTCGTGCGCCGCCGCCAAGGGCTTTACCGCGCGGCCCGTCACTCTGGGCCTGCCCGTAGAAAACTCCCACGGATACGAGATCATGCACTGCGACGCGCCGCGCGAACTGATGCGTCTGCTCCTCGCCTATCTCCACCGCTGCACGGTCTAACTGGATAGATACCGGTGCGGCAGATGTCGTTACAGGAGAGGTAACAAGTATTTAAACCCGTGAACTGCTCGGTATCGGCGGCTTATATAGCTTCCCAAACAGACTGAACGCAATAGTCGCAGCAAAACGTCTTCTATCGTCCGGAATGTGTCAAGTGCCTGAGAGAAAAAGGTGATTGCGATTTATTATAGTGGCGGCCATATTGTTCTATAGAACAGATTAATGTATAATAGAACTATCCCAGCAGGAGCAGGCACTGGAAACGAATGCGCGTCTGCCCGGTGCCATGTAAACATTCACTCCTCTCTTAAGAAGGACATAGAAACTCAATGAAGATGCGAAACACACTGTGCGCTGCGATGCTGGCTGTGGCCGCTGTCGCGCTTCCGATCACGATGCTGACGGCGCATAAGGCGCAGGCCGCACAGACCGAGAAGGTCAAGAAACATCTGCTCGTTGTCACTGTGACCAAGGGTTTCCGACATGGCAGCATTCCCGTCGCGGAGGAGACGATCCAGAAACTCGGCGACAGCACCGGGGACTGGGATACCGATTTTGTCCGCACCGACGACGACATGAAGGCGAAAATGACGCCGGACGCTCTCAAGAAGTACGATGCCGTCGTCTTCGCAAATACGACCGGGGTGCTGCCCCTGCCCGACCCACAGGGCTTCCTCGACTATATCAAAGCAGGGCACGGTTTCGCGGCCATGCACTCCGGCAGCGACACGCTGCACGAGTGGCCCGGCGGCAAGTCCGGCGAGGTCTCTGCCTATATCGATATGCTCGGCGGCGAGTTCCTGACCCATCATTCCCAGTGCGCTATCGACTGCCATGTGGAAGATCCCCGCAGTCCAGCGACACGTGGGCTGGTGAAGGCGGCCAAAGGCGTCAGCGCAGACACCCAGAAGGATCTTACGAAGGAGACCCTGCCTGTCACCGATGCCAAGGGCGGCACGACCTGGAAAACATACGACGAGATCTATCTGCTCAAGAACAACGACCGCACGAAAGTCCATGTTCTGCTCTCTCTCGACAAGTACCCGAACGACGGCAGTCCGGACGCCAACAAACCCGGCGACCATCTCATCTCCTGGGTAAAGTCCTATGGCGAAGGCCGCGTTTTCTACACGGAACTCGGACACCGGGACGAGATGTGGCGCGATCCGAACTACCAGAATCATATCACCGGCGGCATCCGCTTCGCGCTGGGCCTGGCCAAAGGCTCGACCAAACTCAGCCCGGCGCTTCCGGCCGCTGTCGGGATTCGCGTTGGAAAGACGTCTGGTCCTGTCCGTCTGGATCGCGCCGGAGCAGAGAACGGCCGCACCCACGTCAGTATCGGCAAAAGCTTCTGACGAGGTTTGAGCTGAAGAGGGCCAGGAGGGTCCGGCGATGACTGTGCCTCAAAAACAGTGTCCCCGCTGCGGAACCGTGGCTCCGCTGGACGCGACGTTCTGCGGTCAGTGCGGACGACAGTATCGGACTCAGTTTGTGCCGCCGCCGAACGGCGTGCCCAGCGCTATGCCTGCGCCTGCCTTCACCGCGCCTCCGCCCGACTTTGCGCAGCGAACGCCTTCCATCTGGATGCTGCGCGCGGTTCAGGGCGGAGTGGCGGCGCTGGTCTGCATGGGAGTCCTGGCCTTGTCAGGGATCTTCCGACACGATGGCAGGAGCGCCGCGCCGGCCCTTACGTCGGCCCCATCTGCGCCGCAGAGTGAGTCTCCCTCCACACGGCAGGATACCGAGGTGCGCAAAGCCCTGAGCGAAAACCCGGTAGAATCGGAGGCACGCCGTGTCGTGGAACGGGAAAGCCGCAGGCTGGACCTGCCGCCTCCGGTCAGTGCGGACGGTAAAGTCCATCTGCGCAGCGGCGGCACGATCTCGCAGGAGGAGTGGAACGCGGCCAGTCGCAAGGTGCAGGAGAGTCCGCTGCTGCGCGAACCTCCGAAACCGCCGCCGTTTTAACGGCAGACGCTGCAGTGTGGTCCGGCGTGCAGGTATACTGACGGGAAGGAGAAAACTGCCGTTATGAATGTGGAAGCCCCCCCTCTGGATAATATGCCGGTATCCCAGCCGAAACACAGCCACCAACGCCGGTGGCTTGTGGCAGCAGTTTTTCTGCTGGCGCTGATCGGTTTGCTCTGGTATGTCGGTGTGCTGGGCGGCAATGTCCGGGTCGTCGATTCCGGCCGTTTCTATCGCAGCGCCCAGCTGACCGGGAACGGCTACGATGGCTTGAGCGCAAAACTGGCAGGCAACTCACTGGACGCCGTGGTCGCACGCTACGGGATTCATACGGTCGTCTGTCTGCGCGGCGGCTCTGAAAAAGATCGTTACTATCGTGAAGAGACGGCCATCTGTGCGAAGGATCACGTAGACCACATCGATGTGCCTTTCAGCGCGCTGCATCTCCCTTCCCCGGAGACAGTACACAAGCTGCTCGATACGTTCGACCACGCGCAGTATCCGATGATCGTCCACTGTCAGGGCGGTTCGGATCGCACCGGCCTTGCCTCCACTCTCTATGTCCACCTCTACCGCCATGTGCCCCTCGATGAAGCGCAGCAGGACGAGCTGACATGGCACTACGGCCATTTTCCCGTTCAGAAAACGCGCCGTATGGACCTCTTTTTCGACCTCTACCGCAAAACCGCAAACGGTATGGATATTCGCACCTGGATCGATCGGAAATACCCCGAGGTCTACGCCGCCTCGCCGGATAAGTAAAAACAGAGACCAGGCATTGTAAGTTCGGGTGTAGGGACGGGGAGAGAGCAACATCGAATCGGAGGTTCTGACTCTACTATGAAACGATCTTTCCACGCCCGCGACACTCAGCGCCAATGGATCGCGCTGAGTGTCGCGGCGGCCGGTGTTTGTGTGGGACTGGCGGCGGCACGCGGCGGCAGGCAGAATGCGGCGCTGCCGCCGCTTTCG
>JAYTGR010000335.1:0-14652 GCA_043733205.1 Chthonomonadaceae bacterium | reverse complement strand
GGCAGATGTTCCGGCAGCTCTCCTGCGTGCAGCGTCGGCTCTTGGTCGGTATCCTGTGGAGGCATGAACTGTTCCTTAATAGGCTTGAGAGTAGGTTCAGCCTCGGCAGGCTCGGCAGGACTGTGCGACAGTCCTGCCCATCCGAAGCCATTTTCACAAGGCCACCAGGAAGCAATACGGGGGAACGCCGGAAATTACGTCACGCGTCGATAACATCTTCGGCGCCTGGACTGCACTAAGCAGCCGGACGTAATCCGTTCGTACATTTACCGGCACTGAAGTGCCGTTCTAATACGGCCAGTCCACCTTCGTGGACTCAGATGCATTTGGAGTCCGCGAAGGCGGACTGGCCATTTCAGCGCGGGGTTTCAACCCCGTAAGACAAACTACGAGGGACTTGCGTCCGGCTGCTTAGAGAAGCAGTTTGAGGGTGACGATCTCGAAGGGCTGGATGGGGAGGAGCATCTCGCCGCCGCTGACAGGGATCTCGGCGAGGCTCTTCTCCATCAGGTCACAGTACCACGCGGATTTTACCGGCAGGGTCGTCGTCAGGGTCACGGAACCCCGCGTGTTGTGGACCTCATAGAAGCGCACGATCACGGCGTTCTCCTTTTCGGCACGCTTAATCGCCTCTATGAAAACGGCGGCGTTATCGACCTCGAAGAAGGAGCGTTCGAGGGGCAGGGGGCCGGGCCGGTTGGCGGGCAGTGCGGAGGCGGTCGGAGGAGAGTTCAGAGCATAGGCGTTTTCCACGACCTCGCCTTCTCGGAAGTCCCCGTTGTGGGGCAGGAGCGAATAGGTGAAGACGTGCCGGCCACGGTCTGCGGCGGGGTCGGGGGCCTGCGGAGAGCGCAGGAGAGTAAGGCGCAGCGTGTGGCCCTGAATGTCATGGCCGTATTTGCAGTCGTTGAGCAGGGCGACGCCGTAGTTGCCCTCGCTGAGATCCACCCACTTCTGCGCGCAGACCTCGAACCGTGCCTGGTCCCAGCTGGTGTTCGTGTGCGTTGGGCGCTCGACGTGTCCGTACTGGATCTCGTAGGTAGCACGGGTGCTGTTGATCGCGACCGGGAAGGCGGCCTTGAGCATCGTGTCCGTCTCCTGCCAGTCGGCCTCCGTCACAAAATCCAGGCGCATGCTTCCTGCCGTCAAACGCACGATCTGGACGATGCGCGATTTACCGAACGTTCGCTCGAAACGGATCGCGCCGCGCACCGGACCGTTTTCCACGACTGTCGCGCTCACCAGTTCGGTTAAGACACGCCCGCGTTCGAAGGCGTAAATATCGACATCCCAGGCATCCCAGGAGAGCGGCTTGTCTGCATGCAGATCCAGCCGATTGGCGCAGTTGAGCACATTCAGGTCGCGCCTGCCGCTGGCATGAACGGTGCAGGTGTCGTGCAGTATTTCGCGTTCGTTGTCCCGGTCGAACAGCCGGGTGATGAGCCCCGTGGCCGCATCGAACTCCACGCGTAAAGAGTCGTTCTCCAGGTGAGTTGTGGACGCAGTAACGGCATCTTCATCCTCCTCCACGGGCACCGTCGTCGCGTTGAGATCCCAGACCGCGTAGCCGTGCAGAGGCGCATTCTTGGCGACGAAGAGTGCGCTGCGACTGCCGTCCGGTTCCGTAATCGCCTGTACAGCCATTGCGTCGCCTTCCGGCCCGATGGCAGTGACAGGGTTCTCCCCGGATCGCAGGGGCACGCTCACGGCCTCGCTGGCGAAATGGCTTAGATTGCTCACGACCAGAACCGGACGCTTGACGCCGCGCGTGTTGACCGCCGCCGCCAGCGTCTCCGTCGCCTCGGCAATCAGGACGCCAGTGTCGCGAGCAATAACAGCATAGTCCTCGGCGCTGTCGCGGTAGACTTCCGCGATCGAAGAGCCGGGAATGATGTCGTGGAACTGATTGAGCAGCACGGTCTTCCAGAGTATGTCCAGCGCCGTCTGCGGATAGGCTGCCAGCCCTGCAGGGCTGACCACGCTTAGGAACTCCGCATCCCGCAGCGCGAACTCGGCTTTGCGGTTGCTGCGCTTGTTCTGCGCCTGAGAAGTATACGTGCCGCGATGCAGCTCCAGATAGAGTTCCCCGACCCAGACACAGACGTCGTGCGCTTCCGCTTCGGCCTGCCGGAAGAACTCACGGGCGGGCTCGATGGTCACGGTGGGCATGCCCTCCACATTCTGCAGCCTCCGCGCGTTCTCCAGCATCTCCGCCGTCGGTCCACCGCCGCCGTCACCATGTCCGAAGAGATAGAGCGAGCGCGTGGCGCGGTCATGGTCACGGAAGTTACGGCTGCTGTGCATCAGCTCTTTGGGGCTCATGTCGCCGTTGGGCGTGTCGGAGGGCAGGAAGTGGGTGAAGACCTGTGTGCCGTCGATGCCCTGCCACAAAAAGGTATGGTGAGGAAACGTGTTGACCTGATTCCAGCTCATCTTCTGCGTCATGAAATAGTCGATGCGGGCGCGTTTGAGGATCTGCGGCAGAGAGGCGGCATAGCCGAACACGTCGGGCAGCCAAAGGTCGTGCGTCTCGATGCCGAACTCGTCCAGGAAAAAGTTCTTGCCATGGAGGATCTGCCGCACGAGACTCTCGCCGCTGCTCAGGTTGCAGTCGGGCTCGACCCACATGCTCCCCGTGACCTCCCACTGGCCGGATTCGATTTTAGCCTTGATGCGCGCATAGAGTTTTGGGGCAAGCCGCTTGACCCAGGCGTAGAGCGCGGGCTGCGAACAGACGAAACGAAATTCCGGATACTGCTCCATCAGGCGCAGGACGGTCGCGAAGGTGTGCAGACACTTGAACTGAGTGCGCTCCAAAGGCCAGAGCCAGGCCGCATCGATATGCGAGTGCCCGACGGCGCTGATCTTGTGCGCGGAGGCGGAGGCGGGCCGCTCATAGAAGCCCGCAATACTCCTGCGACAGGCTGTGACGCTGGCTGTGTCCTCCACATCGCACAGGCCGACAGCCGTATTCAGGCGATAGAGCAGCTGTCCAAAGCGAGGCGTATCGACCGGCTGCTCTTTCAGAACGCCGAGTGCGGCCTTCAGATCGTAGTATAGACCGAACAGCTCAGGATCGCAGAGTGCGAGGCTCGCCTGGCGAAAGGTAAAAGGGCTGGGAGAAGGATCCTTGGGCGCTCCATGAACACTGACGTTCGGATTCATTCCTGTCGCCTGCACCAACAGCGAGACGGCGGTTCCTCCCTGTGCCGCTTGAGCGACCACAAACTCCCTGTGATTGGCGTCTATCCCTTGGATCGGGTCGTCGCCCTCCCAGACGATCGCCTCTGCCCCGCAGTCCAGCAGAGCGACAACCGGCCTGCCGCTCCATCGTATCGGAATCTCTCCTGTAAACCGGAACCAGGCGTCGCTCCACACAGGCCCCCACGTGAATCCCAGATCGACTGGCGTATAGTCGAAATGCACCGCCGCCTCCGGCGCAATCGTACCCTCTCGGTAGTCGCGCCGACCAGTATGCGGCTGAAACACCTCCGCCTGGAGTGCAGCCTGACTGCGCCACAACTGCGGCTGCAGCGTCTCATTAAGGAAACACTCGATACGGCGCAGGGTAAGTTCGGGATGTTTGAGCATGTTCAGTAAACCTATACACGTTTAAAGGTTCGACTGCAATTCTGTTAGAGTGACGGTCAGCACATCCTCCAACCATGCGTCGAAGCGTTTTATCATATTCGTTTGTTGCTCGTTGTGATAGAACTCGAACGGTTCTCTCGCAACATTTATGAGCGTTCTTCGGGAATCGCTGGTTTCTTCGTCGTCCCGATCCAGAAACTCAAGAAAAGGTGCACAGACAAGAACACCCGAAAATTCGTAACCAATCGCATGAAAGGTGAATACGAGGTTTGAGCGCCGCGTCCACTTCATCTTCAGGCGCACCCAACTTCGGTAGGGAGTTGGATTGGCGTAATAGTGCAAGTGGTCACGCGCGATGTCGATAATTTCTCCTCGGAAGTAATGATCCGTTTCGTTATTGGAGCGATCCACAAAAGCGTGACTCGTCGGCTCCAACTGACGCAGCAGCTCTGCCAGATCCGGTGTCAGTGTATTTAATCTGTCGTAGGCCCGGTCTTCAAGTATTTTGGCGAACTGAAATACGTAAGCGAGGCGAGCTTTCTGCTCTGCTCTCTTTTTGGAAACAGAAGCTTTCAGGGCTTCCAACGCCTGGATTACTCCCGTTTGTTGCGTTGTTTCTGACGTAGAGACAGCTTTGCGATAGCGAACGCGCTGTAACTTCGCGAACAGCGTGACGAGCGCACTCAAATCCCCTTGGTCCGCCTCTTCCAGCGCTCTGATATAATCTAATTTATCATCCCGATGTACTATCAACGGAAACAGACCTCCCTTTATGAAAACAAGTGAGGCCAGTGTACGAGCAATACGTCCATTTCCGTCTTGAAATGGATGTATCTGTGAAAACCGATGATGCAGCCATGCTGCTTCCACTTCAGGCGGAACTCCCATTTCCGAGTGTTCGCCGTGCATGACGATCAAGCGATCCATTTCCGAACCAACTTGTTCTGGAGGACAGTAACGGTACGTAATACCGTCCCTTGTGGGATAGTTCGGTTGTAATTTCCAGGTGCCACGAAGGAGTGGAATTTTTGTTGGATTACCTTGAGAGTCTATTCCATCGGTGTAAGTTTGACTGCGCAACATGACTGAATGCAGTCCCTTGATATAGGAGATAGAGAGCGGTCGCTCATCTCTTCTGTGAACCGCCTTAGTTGATTAGACGTTTCTAATCGCTCACGTTCGGCTTTCCATGCATCGCTAACGCTCGAAAGTTCCTTGACTTCAAGTTCATTCCAATTTACAGGGAGGTCCAGTATGCCTGTTTCATAGGGCCAGATTTCCATTACTTCTCTCATCGTTTCTCATCGTTGTCTCCTAACGGAAGCAGATTTCAAAGGCTTCAGAGATTAACAGCTAAATACCCACGCCTAAAGCCTTATCTTGTCCCTTAACAAAGTCTGCTTTGACAAGGCAATATCTTCGCGCGCTTTACTCCATCAGACCCGCCCCTAAAGGGGCGGTCTGTCTTTGGCAAGACCCCTGAAGGGGTCTGGGGCCGGCGTAAACGGGTTCTTACGCAGAAATAACGAGGCTGCAGGTGCTTCCTGATGGGGAGGCTCGATCTCTTTTACAGCCCTCCCAGGCCCATTTATGGGCCTTAACCTTCTCAGCAGTCCGCTCCTTTAGGGGCGGATTAAGGGACAAGATCATGCCTAGAGGCAGGGATTCTCTTAGGATAAATTTATGAATACGTATACTATCTTACCCTCTGTAAGCACCGTTTCCCTTACGAAAGCAGCATTCGATCACCGAGAGGATGCTGTCAATCGGCTGGAGCGTCTTCCAAAGGAACAACAAGCGATTCTGCGCGCAGAAGGCGCATGAGTTGGGCCATGAAGTGGAGGTTGTGCAGGGTCGCCAGACGATAGAAAAGGGTCTCTCCGCATTTGTGGAGATGGCGCAGATAGCCGACCGAGTAGCGAGTACAGGTCGGACAGGGACAGTTGGGATAGATGGGCCGGTCGGTTTTGATGTGCTTTTCGTCGTCGATGTAGAGATAGCGAAACCAGGGGCCAGCGAGCTGGAAGTCTAAGGCCGTCGGGTCGGAGGGGAAGGTGTAGAGGCGGCCGACGCGGGCATCGCGGGTGGGCAGGGCCGAGTCGAAGAGGGAGTAGCCCATGCGGAAGCAGTCGGTGATGCTGACGGGATGTCCGACCCCGAGCGCATGCATCGGGAAAACCTCGGGAATGAAACTGCGGGTCGCGGCCAGCATGTCGGCGAGCAGTTTGCCGTCGGAATCGAGGGGCCAGCCTCCGTATCCGTAACCATCGAAGCCGATCTCCAGCAGACGTTCGGCGCACTCCCGGCGCAGGTCCAGCGAGCCGCCCCCCTGCACCACCCCGAAGATCAGCGGGCGCGGCGCATCCGGCGCGCGTTTGTGCTGCTTCAGCTGCCGGAGAAACTCTTCTTTACAGCGCTGCGCCCAGCGGATCGTGCGATCGACGGAGAGACGCTGCTCCTCCGGGGTGTCATCGACATGGGTGCAGTCGTCCAGGCAGATCACGATGTCCGCGCCGTAAGCCAGCTGCAGCTGGATGCTTTTCTCAGGCGTGAGCTGGAACTCGCGGTCGGCCCCTTCGGGCTTGAAGCGGATACCGGCATCGCTGAGTTTGCCGAACTTCGGATTCTGGCGGATCAGCGAGTAGGCCTGAAAGCCGCCGGAATCGGTGATGATCGGATGGGGCCAGCCCGCCATGCCGTGCAGTCCGCCCAGTGCGCCGATGGTAGAGGAGCCGGGCTTCTGCATGAGGTGAAACACATTCATCACCACCGCGTCGATGCCCACGGTTTCCAGATCGGCTGCATCGACCGAACGCACCACGCCGAGAGTCGCATCCGGCAGAAAGGTCGGCAGGGGAATCGTGCCATGCACCAGGGTAAGACTATTCATCCGGCGCGTCTGTTTCGCCGGTCTCGGTATTTTCCTGCTCGTCTGCTTCGTCAGTCTCCTCTTCGTTCTCGTCTTCCTCGAAGGAACCGCCGGGCAGGCCAGAGATCACAAGGATATATTCGCCTTTCAGCGACTGCGCGGTGACGCTGGCGAGCAGTTCCGACAGAAGGCCGCGTTCCATCTTCTCGAACTTTTTGGTCAGGTCGTTGGCGAGAGCGGCAGGACGGTCGCCATAGACTTCCAGCGCATCCCGTACCGAGGATTCGAGGCGGTGGGGGCTTTCGTAGAATATGAGGGTATGCGGGGAACGCCGGTCTGCGCTGAAAAACCGTTTGCGGGGGCCGGGTTTGCGGGGAGGAAAGCCGCGAAAGGTGAAGGAGTGAACGGCGAGGCCAGACAGCACCAGCGCCATGATCAGCCCGGTCGGGCCGGGGATCATAGTCAGGGGCAGTTCGGCGTCGATGGCCTTGCGCACGATACGATAGCCGGGATCGGCGATGCCGGGTGTGCCCGCATCGGTAACGAGGGCGACTTTCTTACCCGCGCGCAGCATCTCCACGATGCGTTCGCTGGCCCGCTCCTCATTATGTTCGTGGAACGACATCAGCGGCTTGGAGATCTCAAAACGCTTCAGGAGCATCCCGGTTTTGCGGGTGTCTTCGCTGGCGACCATATCCACTTCGCGCAGGGTCTCCAGGGCGCGCAGGGAGATGTCGCTGAGGTTGCCGATGGGCGTGGCGACGAGAAAAAGCATGGGCCTCCGTACTAGGACTGGTTATTGACTGGGCGGTCGGACGGGGGAGACGGACGGCGGACTGCCCGGCCCCGTCGTGGGTATCGCACCGGGCAGTCCGCCCGTGGGTTTCGGGGCCGGCTTTTTCGCCGCGCGCGTGCCGACAGCGACGATCGTTGGGAAGGCGGTATAGTGCGAGGGGAATGTCTCGCGCTTGACGACCTGGCCGTTGTCCTTGACGATGCGTGTCCACGAGACGCTGATTCCGGGGCTGCCGCGCTCCTCGACAATGCGGCGGCCAGCGGCCAGATGCGGGTCGGAATGCGTTTCGACCGGCGAACCGAGGTTGACTTCCCGTCCTTTTACCAGGGTGACTTCGCGGCCCGGAGTGCGTTTTCCCCAGAGCGTAAAGTTGAGCAGGCCGCCGCTGGTGGAAGCGCGAATGTAGATCGGGGCCGGAGTATCGTTCTGGAACTGCATGTCGATATTGCCGTAGGCGGCCGTCGCGTCGCGGCCATGGTGCAGATAGCCGACCGGCATAGAGTGATTCTGGCGCTGTACGATCTTCAGGGCTCCCATCAGCGCGGCGTTGAAGAGGGTGCTGGAGACCTGGCAAATGCCCCCACCTTCGCCCATGACATGCTTGCCGTGGACATACTGAGGCGCCTGCTTGAAGCCCGCCGAACCGATACGCGGACCTACTACCTTATTATAAGAGAAGATCTCGCCTGCCTTCAGCAGAGTCCCATCGATACGGCGGGCCGCCAGCACAATGTTGGAGCGGCGGTTCGCAATGCCAGTGTAGTAGGTGCTGAACTCCGCGATTTTACCGTCGATCTGCTCCAGATCGGCTGCGGTCAGTTCCGGCACGATGAGTTTCGGGGTCAGGATCGCTTCCGGGCTCTCGGTGGCAGAGTTCGTTTCATGCGCGGGCGCGGCCTGCGCGGTGTCGGGCGAGACGGCGGCAGGCGGCTGGGTTCCCGCAGGAGCCGTGCCGACAGGAGCGGCGGCCCCAGGATTCAGATAGCGGCTCCAGGCCTGCGCGACCGTCTGCGCAGAGGCGTCTTTGTCGAGCGTGATCCCATCGATTTCGTGATGCACCCCGAACCCGCCGCCCTTGGTCGCCACCAGCTGAGCGCGTTTGGCGGGCCGATAGACATCCTGTGCGATCTGATTGGTCAAATAGACGCGCAGTTTCGCGTCGTCTACCGAGGGTACCGCAGCTATCGGCAGAACCTTAGCGCCGCCAATCCAGTGAGAGACCTGACCGAGCGCGCTGTCGTGTCCCACTTTACTCGCGGCATCCAGAGTTGCCGGGACATTGACCCCCAGTCCGAGTTTGCCGGCTGCCGGATTCCAGGACTGCTTGACACCGGCATTGGGAGCGAAGTGGAGATTGAGCGGGACCGCCTGCTGCGACTCCGCCCAGCGCTCCAGTGCGGTGCGGGCCTCCTGGAGCGATTTGCCGCCCAGGGCCAGGCTGCCGACATGCACGCCGGGAGCGATCTGGTCGTCCGGCACATGGGCCATCACGCCGACGGCGGCGGCGCTGAGGCCGGCGGCAAACAGAGAGGTAACAAGCACGATTCGCTTTACGGGCGAACGTCTGGCAGACTGGGATAGGGTGGATGTGGCGGACACTGTTTTAAATAGACCTCACTCATTATCATCGACAAACGGCGGACAGGCATAGTCGGCGTCGGACAGATTGTCATCGTCGTGGACGCAATAGGATTTACGCGCAGAGCGTGCGGCAGGGTCGTGGGCGTGATGGAGCCCTTCATGGGTTTCGATGCGCTGGATCAGATTCTCCAGCTTCTCACTGTGCTGTTCCAGCAGCTCCAACCGTTGGCGCATTTCCCGAATTGTCGCGTCACGCGGATCCACACGGTTGATGATGTTGTCCATGACCTGCGCGCCATGGTCTTCGTCGATGCGTTCACCGTCGCGGCGGACGATACGGCCGGGGATCCCGACGACGGTACAGTTGGCAGGAATATCTTTGTTGACGACTGCATTGGCCCCGATCTTGCAGTAGTCCCCTATGGTGATTGGGCCGAGTATCTTCGCGCCCATGCCGACCAGCACCCCGTTGCCGAGGGTCGGATGGCGCTTGGTGCGCTCCAGGCTCGTTCCGCCCAGGGTGACCTGATGATAGAGCAGGACATCGTCGCCGACGATGGCGGTCTCTCCGATGACGACTCCCATGCCGTGATCGATGAAGAAGCGGCGGCCTATCGCAGCGCCGGGATGAATTTCGATCCCGGTGAAGAAGCGGCCGATCTGCGAAATGCTGCGCGCCAGCAGGCGAAGCCTGCGGTGCCAGAACCAGTTCGCGGCTCGATGCGCCCAGAGCGCATGCAGTCCGGGATAGGTGAGCGCCTCCAGCCAGCTGCCGGCGGCGGGATCCTTGTCTATGACCGTCTGTATATCTTCTTTAAAGTGTTGAAACACGGCGATGTATCTCACGGGCAGGGTAGAATAATCAGGCTATCGGTATCTACTCGTGCCGGTGGGCAGAAGTTCCGGGCTGGTGTCGGCAATCTGTACGCATACCATATACGCATACCATACAAGTGTAGCATACAATTGCGACTCCGGCAAGGGCGACCTTGGGAATAGGGCAGACCCTGTTCTTCTCTGCATTGCACATTGTGTGCCAACTGCGGCAGGAGATCGCGCCTGCTGCGGCGTAATGAAGCCCAGCACCTGAAAAGGAGAACCGATGTTTACGAATCACACCTCTTCGCTGTCTCGGAATGCCTGTAAAATGGCCGTTTGGATCCCTCTTGCCCTCGGGCTCTGGGCTGCCCCGCACGCGGTGCAGGCTCAGCAGGGAGCGCCGGACGAAATGGCGACTGTCGAGCAGCGGGAAGCCGCGCTGCACAGTCTGTCCGCCGTCTGCAAAAGCCGCGGGGACGCCTCCTCGATCGGGCGTCAGGTATTAGGCTTTTTCAATACGGGCGGCTATGTTCTGACCGGAAACGGCAAAAGCTCCTCCCTCTTTGGATCCCCGAAGTTTTACAACGACGCTACCATCTATGGGCGTCCGAAGCGCATCGGCGGACTGGAAATCTCCGGCGGAGCGGAAACGCTCCTGCTCAGCGACCACTTTGTGCCGTTCACCGGGGGCAACGAGTACGATCTGCTGGGAGCGAGTGTCAGCCTCTCTACGCCGCATGGCGCGCATCAGCCGCGTGTCTTTGTCAGCGGAGGCCTTTTTTACGGACGTCTGCGCTCTGTAAACCAGGGTTTCGATCGTTCGCAATTCGTTCCGAGCGGCTGCGTCGGCGCCGAGTACCCGCTCTCTTCCAACTTCAGCCTGGAGGCGACCTACCGTGTGAGCCAGAGTATCAAGGGTGTCAGCACCGACGGCTTTAGTTTCAGCCTCAAGATACACTAGAGCTCCTCTCCCGGCAGGTGCGAACCTATCCGGCGGAGGCGCGTTTTCAAGGCGGTGGGGGTTTTAGACAGCTGGGCACGACCGGCAGCGGCTCTCAAGAGCGTGAGAAGGGGCGACGCGACGGCATGCAGAAACGGGCGTTCCCCGGTAAGAGAGAACGGCGCTTCTCGCGCCGGCTGATGGTCTGGTCCGAGCGTCTTGCGCTGGGTTCCGTGCTGCTGTTCCTGCTGGGCGTGGGCGGCGTCGTCTGGGCCGGAGGCGGAGCCCGTCTGCTCGGAGCGGGGTTTGCGCTGGCCGGACTCGTCGGCCTGGGACTGCATTTCCGTCTGCTGTGGCAGACGCGCGACACCCGGCTGCGCCTGCAGCGGGCCGCCGTGCGCCGCGCCGAACTGCAGGCGAGCCGCCGGGAGCGCGCGGGCCGGGAACGTGTGCGCCGACAGACGGAGCAGGAGACGCGCGCCCATGCCGCCGAGCGCCTCGAACAGGCGCGCCGCGCGCAAAAAGATTCCGCCGCCCGCGCCGTGCAGGATCAGGCCGACAAGCGCAGCGAACGCGCGCGCCGTGCCGAGCAGGAAGCGCTGCGTCTGGCTTCCCTGTCCGACGCCGAACTCTACCCGGAACTCGCCGCGCTGCTGACGCGCCGAGGCTATCGTTCCGAACCCGCAGATGACGAGTATCCCGGCGATTTCCTGCTGCGCTCGGAGGCAGGACTGGAAGTGCTGCGCTGTGTTCCGGCGGGCAAAAAAGCTGGCGGCGTCGATGTGGAAGCTGTGGAGGCGTGGCGGGTGCAGGCCGGGGCGGAACGCGCCTGCCTCGTCGCGACGGCAGGTTTTTTGCCCTCCGCCATAGAGCGCCTCGCCAATCTGCCCCTGACTCTCGTCGAACCTCACCTGCTCGCCCACTGGCAGCAGGAGTAGAAGAAAAAATGCAGATTTCCTAATCGGGGAGGTGCGTGAGGATGCATAGTGTGATCGATTTGAGAAGCGATACCGTGACGCGCCCGACGGCTGCGATGCGGGCTGCGATGGCGGAGGCCGAAGTCGGGGACGATGTCTACGAAGACGACCCGACCGTGAACGCCCTGCAGGATCAGGCCGCGCTCCTGATGGGCAAAGAAGCGGGCCTTTTCGTACCGTCCGGGACGATGGGCAACGCGCTCGCCCTGATGACGCACACGCGGCCGGGCGACGAGGTGCTGATGGACTCGGACGCCCACTCCATGCTCTATGAACTCGGCCTCCCGGCGACCCTGGCGCATGTCCTGACCCGGCAGTTTCGCAGCAAGGCAGGGATACCGGACGTGGAGGAGATCGCGGGTTACATTCATGGCAGCAGCCTCCACGCTCCCGGCACTTCCCTGATCATTCTGGAGAACACGCATAATCGGGCGGGCGGTACGGTCATTCCACTGGAGGTACACAAGGCCGTTCAGGCGCTGGCGAAAGCGCACGGGCTGGCGGTACACCTGGATGGTGCGCGGCTGTTCAACGCGGCGATTGCCACCGGCATTCCGGCGGCGGCGTTCGCGGCCTGCACGGACAGTGTGACCTTCTGCCTCTCCAAAGGGCTGGGCTGTCCCGTCGGATCCGTGCTGTGCGGCACTCACACCTTCATCGACCGGGCGCGGCGTTTCCGCAAGATGCTCGGCGGCGGGATGCGGCAGGTCGGTATTCTGGCGGCGGCAGGCATCTACGCGCTGGAAAATAATATCGAACGGCTTGCGGAAGATCATCTCCACGCGCGCCGTCTGGCGACAGGCCTCGCCGATGCGCCGGGCATCGCACTGGAGACACGTGAGCCTCCCACCAATATGGTCTATTTCCGGACACTGCTGCCTGCCGCGCATGTCGCGGACGCGCTGGCTGCGCGCGATGTACTGTGCGGTGTCACCGGCCCCAACCGCATCCGCCTTGTCACCCATCTCGACATCGATGCCGAAGACATCGACCGCACCGTCGCTATATTGAATCAGACTGCATTTTCTTTACCTCCTGCATGCGTAAAGGCTGATGCGTAAAGGGCGATATGATCTGGCTTATCGGGGTGGGAATTGCAGGGCTGGCGCTGGCGCTCTGGACGGTGGTTTCGGCATGGAGGGCAGAGCGTGTGTATCCGCCGACAGGAGCGTTTCTTTCGGTGGACGGCACGCGCCTGCACTATGTGCGGCGTGGCAGCGGCCCGCCGGTCGTGGTGCTGCACGGCAGCGATGGCTCTCTGCTGGATTTCGCGGATACGGTATTGGAGACGCTGAGCCGGGAGTTCGAAGTGGTGGCGTTCGACCGCCCGGGGCATGGCTACAGCGAAGGACCCCACCGTGCGATTGCAACGCCGGAGGTGCAGCTGCATCTGCTGCACGAGGCGGTCTGTCGGCTGGGACTGGTGCGTCCGCTGCTGGTCAGCCACTCGTGGAGCGGCCTGCTGGTGATGATGTATGTACTGGAGTATCCGGACGAGGCCGCCGGTCTGGTTCTGCTTGCCCCCTGGGTCGCTCCGTCCTCTGCTCCGCCTAATCCGCTGCTCTATACATCCCGCGTTCCCCTGCTCGGAACTCTCTCTCTCTGGACCGTGCATTGGCTGTTAAAGGGCTGGATTATCCGTTACTATCTCCAGGAGGCGTTTTTGCCGGAGCAAGTTCCCCCGGCTTATGCGCGGCAGTCGGCGGCCTGCTGGCTGCGCTGGCCCCGCCAGGTGAAAGTATTCTCCTATGAAAATACGGCAGACCGTCGCCTGGCGCGTGCCTACAGCCCGCGCTATCCTCAGGTTTGCGTTCCGGTAGAGATCGTTGCTGGGGAGGCCGACCGCATTGTTCCGACGGCAGAGCACGCGGAATGGCTGCACAGGCTGCTGCCCCATTCGGAACTGGTTTTGCTGCCGCATACCGGGCATCAGCTGCTGCACACCCGTCCGGAAATCGTCTGCGCGGCGGTGCGGCGGTGCGCAGAGCAGGCGCGGCGGCAGGGGCTGCTGTCGGAGAGTTCGGGGTCGATGCAGGAGGGCGCCGGGGGGCAGGCGTCGCTGCAGCGTGCGCGGGAGCTGGTCCTGCGTTACGGCTGGAATGCGACCTCCTACCAGATCCTGAATCCTGCGATGGAGCACTGGTTCTCGAAGGAGGGAGACGCCGTCGTAGGCTTTGTACGGCGCGGCCTTTTTCAGGTAGTGGCGGGCGCACCGGTGTGTGCGCAGGAACGACTGGCGGCGGTCGTCGCGGAGTTCGAAGAGGCGGCGAGGGAGAGGAACGACCGGGTCTGCTATTTTGGGGCGGCGAATCGCCTGTCCGCCGTACTGCGGAGCCTGCCCTCGCATACCGAGATCGTCATCGGCGCCCAGCCGATCTGGAATCCCCAGCAGTGGCCTGCACTGCTGAAAAAGCACGCTTCCCTGCGGGCGCAGATTAATCGGGCGCGCAACAAAGGGGCAGCCGTTGAGGAGTGGAGCACTCTGGAGAGGTCCGGGCGCGCGGCACTGCAGGTCTGCCTGGAGGACTGGCTGGCGACACGGCCGTTTCCCACCCTGCGCTTTTTGACCGAACCGGTCGATCTCGGAGAGATGCGGGATCGGCGGCTGTTCGTCGCCACTCTTGGCGGCAGCGTCCTCGGGTTTTTGATCGCGACGCCCGTGCCGGATCGCAATGGCTGGCTGATCGAGCAGATCGTGCGCGGCCGGGTCGCTCCGAACGGGATGGCGGAACTGCTGGTCGGCACGGCGATGGAGAGGCTGGCGGCGGATGGTGCGGAGTATGTCACGCTCGGTCTGGCTCCCCTTTCGCAGCGGGCGGAGATGGAGACCAGGGCGAGCGCATCCTGGCTGCGCCTGCTCCTGACCCTGATACGCGCACACGGCAGACGCTTCTACAACTTCGACGGCCTCGACGCCTTCAAAGCGAAGTTTCGGCCCGACAGCTGGGAGCCTCTCTATGCGATTTCCAGCGAAAAACGCTTCTCGGCCGCCGCTCTCTACGCAATCGCCGCCGCATTCAGCGAGGGGCCTCCGATGGTCTCCATGCTGCGCGCCGTGCGCGATGCGGCGCAAAAGGAG
>JAYTGR010000334.1:0-14668 GCA_043733205.1 Chthonomonadaceae bacterium | reverse complement strand
AGCGCGCCGCCGAGCGGCCTAAAAGCGCTGCGACGACCGTCAAAGCCACCGGTGTGGTGGGCATGGCGAAAGAGTTTCTTGCCCGGTTCAACGACGACGAGTGCGCGATGCGCGCGCAGTCCATCGCTTTCGTCGGCATTCTGTCGCTGATCCCGGTGCTGCTGTTTGCGCTGGCCGCGATGGGATTCTTCGTTCCGCCGGACCAGGCAGCGCGTTATGTTCATGAACTGATCGCGCAGATCCTCCCCGGCGCCGCGGCGACAAAAGCCGCTGATCAGGTCATTCAGCAGACCGGTCTGGTGAAGTCGGCGCAGGAGATTATGAACGCGCGCGGCTGGGCGCTGGGGTTAGGTATTCTCTCCCTCCTCTGGGCAGGCATAGGGATCGTCAGCAATGCGACGCCTTCGATGAACGCCGCCTGGGAGGTGAAAGAGAAGCGTGGTTTTGTTCAGCTGAAACTCCTCAGCCTGGGCGTTTTCCTGGGAGGAGGCCTGCTGTTTCTGCTGTCGCTGCTGCCCTCTGCCGGACCCGATTTTATCCAGAACCTGCATATTCCCTGGCTTGGCCTGCCGAAACACCCTCCGGTCTGGCTGGCGACGCTGATGCAGATCGGGTTCGAGCTGCTGGCCTGGGCCATCGACATCGCCCTGTTCGTTCTGATCTACCGCGTGCTGCCCAATACCGCCGTGAAATGGCGTGCCGCGCTCTTCGGCGGAGTCGTCATCGGGTTTCTGTGGGAGATCTTCAAAAAGGGCTTTTCGATCTATCTGGCGCATTTCGCCAGCTACAACAAACTGTACGGAGCGTTCGGCGGCGTGGTCCTGCTCGTGACGTGGATTCTCTACTCCAGCATGACCCTGCTGGGCGGGGCCATCCTCTGCAAAATGTATCAGGAGCGCACCGAAGAGAACGGTGTGGCGCAGAAAGCCTCGTAACGCTGTGATTTACAATCGGCTGGGAGCCGGCCTGCGATGAAACCTCTGACTGCGCAAAATCTGCTGGCCGCTCTTGATGGCGGTGTGCGTGTCACCATCGGGCTCGACGCTCCCGAGACACTGCGCGTGCTCTCGGATGCCCGCAGCCTGACCTGTCCGGGCTGCGGCGGCGCGGTGGTGCTGCATGCCGGCGTCGTGCGCGCCCATCATTTTGCCCATCTGCCCGGCGCGGTCTGCAGTCTGCCCGTCTCCGAGCCTGAAACGGAAGAGCATCGCGCCGGAAAGCTGCTCCTCGCCGAATGGCTGCGCCGCTGTCTGCCGGAAGCCGACGTTCTGATCGAGGCCTTTCTTCCTGCGACGAATCAGCGCGCCGATGTGCTGGCGGTCCTGCCGGACCACAGCCGGATCGCGCTGGAGTATCAGTGCGCCCAGCTGTCGGCCCGCGAGTGGCGCAGGCGGCATCGGCAGTATCGCGAGGCTGGTATACGCGATCTCTGGCTGCTCGGCGGCTCAAGACTTGTTACCCTGCCTGCAGAGCAGACCGCCGCAGCCGCAGAGGAAGGGAAACCGAAAAAGACGCAGGGCAAAGAGGTAATTCTGCGCACCTCCGAACTGGAGCGCACGCTGCAATGGGACGGCGCGCCGCTGCTGTTTCTGGATTCGGTGGGCGAGCGCATGCCGATCGGAACTCTGGCCCGTTTCCGCCCCGAAGCCGACGCGCAGGCGCACCGGCCGCAGGGCCAGCTCGTAAGCCGTGCGCTGCTGAAGCTGCCTTTTCCGTTCCATCTGCTGGACTGGTCCGCACGTTCCGGCCCCGATGCTCCTGCCCTTGCTCCTGCGACGCCTCCTTCCGCTCCGAACCCCAACTCTGCCGCCGCCTCCGAGTTCTGGCTCTGGCAGTGGCTCGGCCAGCGTTATCTGGTGACGCCGGAGACCCTGCCCGAGTTTTTCGGCCTCGCTCTCAGCGGTGCAGAGGCGTTCTCCTGCCGCAGCGCCGTCTGGCAGGCCGCCGTCTACTATCGTTTCATTCATCAGCGCATCGGAGAGCGATGGTGGCTCGGCGAAATAGAGACCTGGGCCAAGGGCTATCTGCCTCTGGCCCAGCCCCTTCGCTTAAACCGCCTGCGGGCGGCGCTCGCAGACTATCAGGAGGCGCTGGCGGCGGCAGGCATGCTTTCGCTCCCGATGGGCTATGGCCGCACCAATGCCCGCGTCACGGCGGACCTCACCACCCTGCCTGCCCCACCCGACCGCACCGAAGTTCTGCGCCTCGTCCGCTACCGCCGCACCCTCGCCCGCGAAAACTCCGCTGCCTACGGAGGCCGATAGCCGCGCCGGCTTTCGCTGCCCTGCAGAGCTATGCTATACTTCCGGAGGCTGGAGTGACCGCGAAGATCAGTTTCAGGTGGCTGCGCTGAACCTCGGTGCGCTCCGCGCAGGCGGCCACACGCTGCGCCTTACAGCCGAACTTCCGGCCCACGCGAAACTGCATCTTCTGCCCCCCGTGCCGGTTCTCGATCGGGTGGGCAATCGAACCGATAAGAACACGGTGGGACACGGCGTGAACGTCGCTCTCTACACAGGAACGCCCTCCCGCTTCTTCTACTCGACCTACAGCCTGGGAAACGTGTTCAGCGCGGTGGACGCGGCACGCTGCGCTGGTTCCCCGACTACACGCTGATCGATCCTCACGGCAGCGGAGAATCTTTGAACGCCAACCTGGATCAGATCACGATCGACAGCCAGCCAGGGAACGTTCCCGCAGACGCGGCAGTTCCGGCGGATCCCATCGATGAGCAGCGGCAGGTATGCGTCACCAAAGAAGATGTCGCTGTCTCCCGCATCACCCTCACCAATCGCGGCGCGAAGCCCGTCATGCATCGCATCGAAGTTACGGGCGACTGTCGTGGCTCCGTCGATTATCGAGGACGGCCTGGAAGTTCTACCAGATCCACGGCCGCAAGGATCTGATCGCGCAGCTCTATCCCACCATGAAGAAGGATGTGGACTGGTGGATCTCCGACCGCGCGGGGCGAAGTCGTAGATAAGCCGGATCCGGCCCTGCGCCGGAAGCAAGTGTACCGCCGCCCAGATCTGCTCGCCTCTGCGCAGGAGCAGTCCGGCCTGCAGCCACTGCTCCAGGGACATCGGCGCCAGGGCGCGTCGAACCTCCGCCTCGTCGCCCATAAGGCCCAGCAGAAAGAGGCGGATCAGGATCTCCTTTGGGGAGTCGCCCCGCACGCACCGACGCCACTGATACTGTCGGGCGTCGGAAGCGCCCTGGATATCCGTGGTCTGCAGCTGCGCACAGACCTCTGCATGGGTATAACCGATCGTATCCAGAACGTCCTGCATTCGCCGAAAGTCGTCCTTATCCTCCCAATCCGGCGCACGCAGCGCGATTTCCTCTCCCAATCCCGATGACGTCATGGGCCTCTCCTATGGGAACAGACATTCCCTGCCTTGCCGAAATGGAGTGTGTCGTCGCATCTATTCGTGTGTTTCAGACTACTAACAGGTTGGAGATAGATGTCAGGAACGCTCCTGATACCGATGTCGTCCCAGAAAGAGACGAAAGAGCTTTTTCCTTCCCGGTAACTCGAAGAAGGGACTGAGGGTGCCTCGGATGGCAATACCTCGGCAAAGCTACATTCGCTCCGCTTCCCGTTTTCCCCTGCACACAGGAGACTGTCCCATGAATGAAATGAAAGGCAATCACTCCCAGTTCGCTCCGCCGCGCGTGTCACGCCGCGCATTGCTCACCGCCCTGGCTGCGGTGACGGCATCGCCTATGCTGACGGAGAAGGCTTCCGCGAAGCCGCAGAATACTCGCCCACCAGGCCCGCCCATCGACTCCGGATTGCCAAGGCGGATGCACACCGCTGTAGCGCTGAACAACGACCTTGTTCTGGTGTGCGGTGGTGTCAATGAGGGCACGCTCGCCGACAGCCAGCTCTTCAACCCACGTACCGGCCACTGGCATCACGCCAGTCCGATGCATATTCCTCGTGCGCAGCACGCTGCCGTTCTGCTTGAGGACGGTCGCGTGCTGGTGCTGGGAGGATTCTACCAGGGCGCACTGGCAGATGCCGAGATCTACTCGCCTCACAACAACACCTGGACGACCGCCCCCCCGATGGCGTTACCGCGCTGCGATCACACTGCAGTGCTCCTGGGCGATGGCAGCGTCCTGATCTACGGAGGAAATTATCAAGGCGTCCTGGACTCTCCCGAGATCTATTCGCTCCCCCATCATGGCGAGGACTGATACGACCGCAGTCTTCTCCGGCGTTTTTTTCACCCTTGCCTCGCGACAGGCCAAAGAAAATCGGCAGCGATCTATACGAAACGTAAAAGCTTTCTCAAGGAGGATTATAATGGCATTCGACGCTTTTCTGAAGATAGACGGTATTACCGGCGAGAACCATAGTCCGGCAGGCTCAATCTCCATCGAATCGTTTAGCTGGGGCTTAACGGTGCCGCGCGATCAGTCTCCCGGCGCCGGTGTGGGTAAGGTGGTCTTCACTGATCTGAATATCGTGAAATTGGTCGACTCAACGTCGCCTAAACTGTTTGCTATCGCCGTGGAGGGAAAGCATCTGCCGGCCGTCCAGCTCACCTGCCGTAAAGCAGGTGGTCAAGAGGTCGCTACGTACACACTAGAGGGCGTCCTGATAGGGCTTCTCCGAGACGGCGGTAACAGGCATGGCGGCGAATTTCCGACGGAAGAGATCTCTTTCAATTTCAATAAGATCGAGTTCAATGTGACCCGCGGAACGAACTAGAAGTCGGTTCCGGACCCGAAACAGGGAATATCGGAACAACAGTGAGCCGGAGGCGTCGGTCGCCTTCGGCTCATGCCGACCGTCTCTTTGGGGCTGCGGTGCAAGGCCGACAGCGACCGGGACTCCGCTCCCACGGCTCACCCCACAACAATGTTCTGCGTCACTCCCCGCGCCGCTATTTCCCACGTTCCAAAATCTTTTGCTGCTTCTGAGCCTTATGCGCAGGCAGATCCGAATATTTTGCTGTCTCTGCAACGTCCTCACTGGCACATTGAGAACAAGAGCCACGGGATCCGCGATATCGTTTTGGATGAGGACTATTCCCAGGTGCGCTGCAGCAGCATTCCTCAAGTGATGGCGGCGCGGCGCAGCACAGGGATTGGTCTGCTCCGCCTGCATGGGAAGCACCAGATTGCGGCGGCATTCCGTCGTCACGCTGGGCGGCCTGCAGAAGCCCTGGAGTTCCTGGGCATCCCAAAAACGGAATGACCCTGGCCAGACAGGGCAGGTCTGGCTGCGGACGAGGTATGATTGCTGTATGCGGCCAACGCATCGCGGTTTGAACAGCCCCTTCCCTTCTCCGAGGAGAGGAGCCTGGGCGGCTGCATCCCGAATGGATAGGAAATGAGCGATGAGCGACTGGAAAATGCTGAAGGATACCCTTGGAATGACGCTGGGGCCGATGAATGGCTGGCCCGGAACCCTCACTTCGGCTTCCCTGCGTGAGCGTGCCCCCTTCGCCGCCGCTTTGAACGACACGCTGATGCTGCTGAAGAGCGAGATGGGCCACCTGAGCGCCAGGAATATCGTTCTCGCGATGGCGATGCGCAAGGGCGACCTTCGCCCGGACGGCTTTCCCCGAGCCAACGCCACGGGTGAGCATCCAGGCGTCATCCTCTCCTTTCAAGTTAAAGGGGGTGCGCGCCAAAAGCATTTCGACCGCTTCACGCAGTGGGAGCACAATCTCCGCGCATTGACGCTGAACCTCAGCCACCTCCGAAACGCCAATCTGTATGGGGTCGAAGGCGACAGCAATAGGCAGTATGCGGGCTGGCATGTGACACCTGCGGAGGGACGGGCAGATCAGCCGCCACCCCACGCGGCTCCCGGACGCAGTCCGAAGCGCTTCGACGATGACAGCACAGCGGCCCAGTATCTGGCGAGCTATGTCCGCAATGTCGCCATTGGAGTAATGACGCATGGTCTGCTGAACGATCCGGAGCTGTTCAAAAAGACACTGCGAGACATTCAGACGTTTGTGCATCCGGATCGCTGCCAGGGCGCTGCCGAAAAGACCCTCGCCCACGAACGGTTCGTCCTGGTCTCTATGGCCGGCGAACGACTGAAAAAGCGCCACGATCTATAACCGGCTTCCGTAAGGCGAAGCAGGCCGATAAAGTGAACGAAGCGGCCTGCCGTATAAATTTCGTCCCTACACTTGACAATTCCCAGAACAGATGTTATAATTCGGGTGATCTATTTTCGGCACGATTCGGCCCGCAGAAAGTCTGACGGGCGATGAATCTGCCTGTACGCTGGGATAGTATCCATGCACAATCACGCTCGCTCACTCCCACTTGCCTCTCACAAACGTCTTCTTGTCCAGGCCGCTCTGCTCGCTTTCGGCGCCAGCGTTGCCTGTACGGCACATTCACAGAGTTTCATGGGCAACCTGACTCACGATGACGACAAGCAGTCCTTTGCGTTTACGCTGCCCGTCGCCGGGCAGGTGATTCTGCGCACCTGGTCCTTCGCGGGCGGGGTCAACGGCGCCGGCAGCACGATTCAGCCGGGCGGCTTTGCCCCGGTCCTGTCGCTCTTCGACGCGTCAGGCTCTCAAAACTTCCTCGCATCCGATAAAAACGGGACGCCAGGCAAGCCGGTCAGCCCGGACCCGACCGGCAATCACTTCGCCTGGGACGCCTACCTGAACCCCTTCCTCAACGCGGGTAACTACCTCCTGGTTCTCACCGAAGACGACAATGTCGCCAACCAGCCTTCTTTGGGCGACGGCTTTACGCGGGACGGACAGGGAGATTTTACCGGCCCAGTGTTCCTTGGATCACCGGGCTCCTTCATTCTCGTAGACCAGACCCAGCGAGACAGTCACTGGGCCGTCGATCTCAGCGGCGTCGCCAACGGGCGGCAGTTAAGCACCGTCCCGGAACCTGGCGTGCTCTCCGTATGTGCAGGGCTTTTGGCCTCTGGCCTGATCCTTCTTCGGCGTCGTGCCTATACAGCGACCTCAAGGTGCGATGCCAGCCAATGAACGCACTATTTACAATTCCAGCGGAGTGACAATGAAATCAAGACATCTCAGCCGTCTCCTAAATTTTGGCTGTCTGTTAGCGGCGCTGCTGCTGACGGCAGGCGCTCATGCGACGGAAGCGCCGGTGACCGCCGACACCTCTCTCAACGGCAGCAGCCCTAATACCAATTTCGGTACGCTGGGCAATCTCGTGGTAAGCCCAGGCAATTCGGCCTTGCTGCGGTTCGATATGTCGACGCTGCCGAACGGAGTCACCGCCGCCAACATCACAAAAGCGACGGTGGTGCTGTTCGTCAACCGTATCGGAACTCCGGGGGCGATCCAGGTGCTGCCGCTGACCAGCCCATGGAGCGAAACCGGCGTCACGTTCAACAATCCCCCCACCGCCGGCGCAGCCGTTGGCGGCGCAGCCATGAACTTGCCTCAGAACTTTATTCAGATCGACGTGACGAGTCTGGTTCAGAGCTGGGTCAATAATCCCGGGTCGAACAACGGGATCGCACTGGTCGCCGACCCGGCCGCATCTTCGACGTCCGTTTTCCTCGACAGCAAAGAAAACACATTGACGGGTCACGCGGCGCACCTGGATATCGTGGTCGGCAGTCAGGGAGCAACCGGCGCCACGGGAGCAACCGGGGCAGTTGGAGCAACCGGCGCCACGGGAGCAGTAGGAGCGACGGGAGCAACCGGGGCAGTAGGAGCGACCGGCGCCACAGGAGCGACCGGAGCACAAGGACCACAAGGTCAGGTGGGAGCACAAGGACCACAAGGCATTGTGACCTATGGCTTTGGTGCAGGGAAAGAGCAGAACTTCCCCTACACCTCTAGTTTTTACAGTGTGCCCAGAATTCTCGGGCCGACGGCAGCTGTAACGATCACGTCATCATCCCAGAAGGTACTGGTCACATGCTCTGCGGCCTTGGGATCTGTGGCTGCTGGTAATCCACTCTATATAGACGTTGGCTATACCGTTGACGCTGGGACGACAGTGACGGCTTCTCCTGATTATTTAGAAGTTCTCGGGGCCGTCGGGCGGAGAAGTTACACCGTGAGTCGCATCCTCACCGATCTTGCCCCGGGAATCTATCATTTCGGGCTCGCCGTGACTACTTTCGATTCGAGCTGGAACAACAACGACTGGTGTACCGTATCCGCCATCGTTTTCAACTGAGGCACGGTTCGGCGGACGGCGCCTGCAGCAGTCTGTGCAGCGCCTTATAAAGCAGGGGAGTTTGCCACTGTTTTATGCGGCGCTGCACGGATCGTGATCCTCCGTGCAGCAGGAAAGGTCTCCGATGTCTGAAGAAAGTGAAGCGGGCATCCCGGTCCCTGAGGAAGATACGAGGGAAGAATCCAAAGGAAGCGCCGGAAACTCGCGACTGACGAGGCCCTTCGGCGTTTTGGCGGCGGCGCTCTTGTTCACACTTGTCGCCGTCTACTGGAACCATTTCCATAACGAGTATCAGTTCGACGACGCCCATACCATCGTCTCGAATCCGGCGATTCGCGATCTGCGTTATCTGCCCCGCTACTTCGTCGATGCGACTACCTTCAGCGTCAACCCTTCAAACCAGATGTATCGCCCCCTCCTGACCGCTACCTTTGCTCTGGACTACCGACTCGCGGGCAAACTCGACCCTTTTTACGCTCATGTTCAATCGTTCGTCTGGTTTCTGCTCCTCGTCGGTGCGATGCTCGTCCTCTTCCTGCACCTGCTGAAGCGCGACGGCGCGGAGCGGACGACGCCCTTTCTCGCGCTGTTCGCTGTGGCTTTCTTCGGACTGCATCCGGTCAGCGCGGAGACCGTCAACTACATCGTCCAACGGGGCGATCTGCTCTCAGCCCTCGCTGCCGTGGCGGGGTTAACCCTCTTTATTATGTGGCCTCGCGGCCGACGCACAGGGCTCTACCTACTCCCGGTGCTGCTGGGGTGCCTGTGCAAGCAGAGTACAGTGATGTTCGGCCCGATCCTCTTCGTCTACGTGTTTTTGTTCGAGACGGAAGAGCGCCGAAGATGGCAGTCACGTCTGGCGAGGGCTTTCCGACGGACGCAGCCTGCGCTTCTCTTGTGTATCGCCTACTATGTGTTTCAGCGCGTGATGACTCCGCATACCTTCACCTCCGGCGCAGGCGACTGGTGGAACTACGCGCTGACCCAGCCGGCGGTGATCTTTCACTACACCCTGTCCTTCCTGTTTCCCCTCTGGCTGTCCGCCGACAGCGATTGGCAGCCGGTTGCAGGCCCCGGAGATCCGAGCGTTCTGCCGAGCATAATTTTCCTGGCAGTCTTCTGCTTCGTTATCTTCAAGACGGCGGGCCGCCGCGATACGCGCCTGATCGCCTTCGGCCTGCTCTGGTACCTCCTCTCGCTCGTGCCCACGTCCAGTTTCCTCCCCTGGGCGGAGGTTCTCAACGACCACCGCATGTTTTTCCCGTTCGTCGGCCTGGCCCTGGCTCTGGCGCAGGGATTGCAGTGGGCGCTTAAGCGCTCGCGGGTGACGGTGCCACGGCCGGCCCTCGCGCTGGCGGGGGTTCTTGTGCTGCTTCCCTATCTGGGCGGGACCGTGGTGCGCAACAGGATCTGGCATACAGGCGAATCGCTCTGGTACGATGTCACGCTCAAAAGTCCTCGGAATGGGCGGGGTCTGATGAACTATGGGCTGACTCAGATGTCCGTCGGCAAGTACGAGCGCGCGCTGGGATACTTCGATCGGGCGATGGAGTTCACGCCTCGGTACTCCACGCTCGCCATCAACCGAGGCATCGCGCTCGGGATGCTGAAGCGCCCACAGGAGGCCGAAGCCGAGTTCAAACGCGCGCTGGCGCTGTCGCCGGACAGTCCGGAGCCGGCCTGTTTCTATGCGCGGTGGCTGCGCCAAGCCAACCGCCTGCCGGAAGCGAATTCGCTGCTCACAGAGAATGTACGCCGCTTCCCCTATCATCTGGATTCCGCGTACCTTTTGATCGGCGTCCTGGAGGACCAGCAGAACTGGGCGGACGTGGAGCGCGTGGCAGGTGCGGTTCTGGCGCGCTTTCCCTCGGATGCTACGGCGCAGGCCGCGCAGCAGGCGATCGCACGGGTTCGCGAGACCGTTACCCGGCGGGAGGGGGAGGCGAAAGCACATCCCGACCGCGACCACCTGCTCGACCTCTCCCTGGCTTACTTTTGGATCGGGCGATTTGCCGACAGCCTGGAGACCGCCGCAAAAGCGCGCGACCTGGACCCGCAGTCCGCCGCAGCATGGAACAATATCGGCGCGTCGGCCGCTGCCTTGAAGCAATGGGATCTGGCGCTGCAGGCCGACCAGCATGCGGTCGCGCTGCGCCCGGACTGGATATTGGCGCAAAACAACCTGGCCTTTGCCCGCGGCATGATTCGGAACCATTAGCCTGAGACCGCACTCCATGAACAGCTTCAGCAGCGCTGATAAATGCAGCATATGGGTCGTGATTCGTGCCTGCAATGAGGAGAATCTGATCTCATCCACGCTGGCTGGCGTGTTGGACTGCGGATATTCCGTTGTGGTCGTCGACGACGGATCTACGGATGCGACCTTTGCACAAGCCGCAGCCGCAGCCGGGGTGCACATCTGCCGCCATACGATCAACCTGGGAGCGGGCGCGGCTCTGCAGACCGGCATCGAATACGCGGTACGCCGGAATGCGGCGGTCATTGTCAGCTTCGATGCAGATGGTCAGCACGACGCCGCAGATATCGAATCGGTCGCCCGCCCAATCCTCGATGGCATGGTGGATGTCGTGCTCGGATCCCGCTTCATGAAAGCAGGATCCGTCGAAAACATTCCACGCCCGCGCCTGCTCCTGCTGAAGGGCGCGATCTGGATGACCCGCCTGACGACCGGCCTGAAGCTCACCGACTCGCACAATGGCTTCAAAGCTTTCGCTCCCCATGCGGCCCGCAAGTTACAAATCACGCAGAACCGGATGGCCTACGGCAGTGAGATCCTGTCGCAGATCGCTCGGGAGAAGCGGCGCACCGTCGAAGTGCCGGTACACGTACGCTACACAGATTACTCCCTCCAGAAAGGTCAGAAAGACATCAACGCGCTCAATATTCTGTGGGAGTTCTTCATCGGAAGTTTTAAATTATGATCAAACTGCTTCTGATCGGCGCAGTATAGGTTCCCGTTATCAAAGGTTACCCAGCGCAGTGCGCACCTCCTGTGCGCCCATCCCAACCCTGATGCCGCTCGCAGAGGGTCCGTGCTGGCATCCGGAAACCAGGATCAGCAGAGACAATATCGCCATTTTAAATGTGAAGTGCATTGCAGTTCTCCTCGCAGCAGTCTACAAGTGTAGACTGCTTGACATGCAGAAAATTTCGGCATTGGCAGATGATTCGAACGCATGCCGCGGATTCTGCAGGGCTGGCGGCTGGCGCCAACCGATGGTTCGATTGGCGCCAGCTTTTCATGCTGACACTAGGGGTGCGGTATGTGTGTACCTTCACGCTCCGCAAGTTCCTGCGCGGTAGGACCGGCGAGGCGTGACTTGCACCAATGCTCAACGCATGACCAGACGGACTTCGGATCTGCCTTGTGCTGTTCGAGCAGATGGCCGAAGGCATTTGGACCGAGCAGGCACTCGATTAACCTGCACAGCTGTTCGTCGCGCGCTTTCGTCGATGGCCCGCTGGCTGGCATGGGACTGTTGCCGCCGAGAATCGCCGAGGCCGACAGCAGCTGTTCGCGTGTAAATGTGCTGCCTCGCATCGTTACCCCACTGGCCAGAACACGAATACGATAGACGCCTGCAATGGCAGCGGCTGTGTTCAGCTGGAAGCGCCCCGGCGCCACTTCTGCCAGAGGCAGAGTCACTCTGCTGTTGTCGGGCAGTTCCACCTCCGCATTCACGCTCGCTCTCCGCTCGACCGGTATGCCATACTCCGTCAGCGCAGCCGTGATGGTGAGATTAGCGCCAGGCTCGAGGCTGTTCTGCGAGAGGCGGGCTTCCATCCGCAGGTTTGTAAATGCCTGCGCATTGAAGCTGTAGCGGATTCCACTGCCGCCGCGCGCAGCGCTTCCACGAGCAGGTTTATCCTGACCGGCGTACTCCAGGACTGCGTGCCATGTGCCGGCGTCCGCAGGCACGGCGCCGAGTGCCAGCGGGAGAGTGAAGCGGCAATAGCTCATGTTGGTGCCCACGCCGAATACAGCGCCCAGACCTGCGGCCGAAGCGGGAGTCAGGACATCGCCTGCCGGAGTTTCGATGAGGAAACTCACGCCGTGATGATCCGTCAGCAGAATCGCGGTGGTGTCGATGTCTGTCTCGCTAAGCTGGAAGGGAATACGTATCTTCGCGCCTGGAAAGATCGTCCCATTCGGATCCGTAACGACGTTTGTGTTGGACACGCCAGCGAGAACCTGCAGGAAGTACTTTTGCAGACGGAACTGATCGTCGATGTCTGGACTCAGTGCGCCGCTGAGAAGCACATAGCCTCCGGTGTGACTCGTGATCGCATTCAGAGCGCCAGCGCTCACCTGCTGTGCTGTTCCCAGACCGATAGCAAAGGTCTGCGTGTCCAGACTTCCCATAACGTCGGCGATGAACTGAGGCGTGTTCTCCAATCCATCCGTAAACACGATCATTGCCTTCTTATCGTAACCTGTCACCGGGTTCAGCGTGGATCTGCCCAGCCCGATACCGTTACCGATCGAGGTGGCGCCCTGAGGGTTCAGACTGGTAATAGCGTGGACCGTGCTGGCGAGATTCGGATCGCCCGGAGCGCCCGTGAAAGTGGTAACCAGAACTCCAGGATAGGCAGCCTGATCGAAACTCACCATACCGACGCCGTTGTTTGCCTGCACCAGCTGACAGAAGTTCGAAGCCGCCGTATGGAGTACATCGATCCTTTTGGTGGCCCCATCGATGCCTGCCAGCCAGCCCATACTGCCCGATTGGTCGAGCACCAGCATGGTGGCAACCGTGGGACGTGCGATGCTGTTGGCATGAAGCGAAAATACGAAGTTCTGGCCGGTCTCAGCACATTGGATGGTAACGGCACCGCTCGGTGCGACGCCGGGCGCCGTGCCGGTAAAACGGAACCAGATTCTTGCGACCTGCAGCTGATGGGCCCCGTGCGACACGACCACGGTGTCGCCTGGAGGGTTCGCAATGGAATAGGGAGCGCCTGGCGGAACGCTGACGTGCAGGGTCACATCCCCGCACGCATAGATCTCGAACACTGCGGCACGAGACGCTGTTTCGCCCTGCGGAACGTCGTTAAAATCGATGATATTACCGGGATTCTCGGCGGCGGCCACGCGCACGACAGTATGATTCGTGTCGTAGCACGGCGGCGTCACTACAGAGAGATCGTGATAGTCGTGCGGCTGACCCTGATTGTCGGGCGCACTCCAGGGTCTGATGTAGAAGGTTGTCAGTATTATGCTGCCCGGATGAGCCGGATCCGCATCTCTGAATGTGTTGGCACCCGTGCTCCAGGGTTCGACGTTGTGCGTCATGTTCTGGATCTGCGGCACGGCATGCTCTTCGTCATTAACCATGAAATCGCCGGTAGATTCACTGCCATAAACCGTGTTCGGCTGGAGCCGTGAGGGGTAACCAGGAGCCGTGGAATCCGTCTGCCACATCGCATATATGCGGTCGATATTCGAGTGAAGCAGATAGACAAACGGGTCACGAAACGCTAAATGCGGGCTGACATCCGCGAAGTAGACGTGAGCGTCGTTATGCAGCGACTCGAGCGCCTGCCGCATACTCGGAAAGTCGGACTGAGCCAGGATATTGGTTTCGCTGGCAGCAACGCCCAGCATCGGATCCGCCGCCGCCCCCATGACAAAGGGTGCCCTGGTTCTGGGAATATCTCTTGGCGGGTCGTATGGATTGTGATCCAGGTCGTCACCTTCTATGCGTTCGGGGGGATGACCGGAAGTACCGGCCGCAGGGTCATAAAAGCCCTCGTGAAGCCATGGATCTCCTGCGGAGCCAGAGGAGGATCCCATAAAAGGGTTCGCCGTATCGTCGAACAGCCGGACCGGTCCCATGGCGCCTCCGCCTATATTCCCGTCCGGAATGTTCCTGGGGTCGTCTCGAAAGTCCCAGTAGTGAAGTGAAAGCTGAGGATTGATCTGGCGCAGCAGCTCTTCGAATCTGTTGATCAGTTCCCGGTGCCAGGGCAGGAACTCCGGTCCGTTGTGGACATGGGTAGACTGGTGAATCTCATCCTGCTTGAACCACCAGCTTACCCCGCCGGGCGGCATATCGCTGTGACCGCCCGGATAAAAACGGTGATGCAGTTCCTTGATTGCGTCGCGCAGCAGTGCGCGTTCGACTGGATCGACTTCCTTAATATTTCTTCGAATTCCATCTCCTAGAGCCATCGTAGCTTCCTTTCCTCTTTGGTGGGCTATAATAGAATCGTTGGTCCTTACCCGTCATGGTAAGCGCTGCTTCCTTTCCAATCGACCCTGCCCGTCGGGTGATCGAAGCCGCATCATTCAATGCAGGTTTGTGAACTGTAATCGCCGAAATCAGCAGGTCGCAAGCGGCTCAGTGTGCCTTCTTAAAGAGGAATATTGAACTAATCGCGTTTTAATTCTAACATAAAAATTGCAAAAGCGCTATAGTGAAATAATGTCTGCCTGTTTGCGCGCTATGACAAGGCAGTTTACACCGCCGACCTCGGTGACGGTATG
>JAYTGR010000333.1:0-2000 GCA_043733205.1 Chthonomonadaceae bacterium | reverse complement strand
CATCGCTTACAAGCCGCACCTGCACAAGGTGACCGGAGCGGACACATCGGATGCCGCGAACGCAGAGCAGATGCGCACCATTCTGGCGCGCTACTCCTAGGGTGCGCTGGAGTGCCTCAGCCGCCTGTTCCCCGCTTATGCCCGCCTGTGGCGCGTGGACTACGCGAGCTTTCGCCCTGTCGAAGAACAGGGACGGAACCTGCCGGTGCGTCATCGCAACGATCTGATGCATCTGGACGCTTTTCCTACCCGCCCTACCCACGGCGGCCGCATTCTCCGCGCATTCACCAACATTCATCCGTCCCGGGACCGCGTGTGGGGCACTGCCGAACCCTTCGAGGATCTGGCGCGCCAGTATGCCGTCGAGGCCGGATTGAACCGGGTGGCGAGTCCTATGGCGAGCCTATGGCGCAGGGCGTCGCTGGCCGGCCGGCTGGTCGGGCTGCGTGTCCCCGAGCGTTCCGCCTACGATGAGTTCATGCTGCGCTTTCACCACTATCTGAAGACCAACGAGGAGTTTCAGCGCTCAGGCCAGCGGCAGACAGCGGCGTTTCCTTCCGGCTCTACCTGGATCTCATTTACCGATCTGGTGGCGCATAAAGCGCTTTCCGGGCAGTATGCGATGGAACAGACCTGCATCGTGCCGTTTCAGGCCATGCTGGAGCCTGAACTCGCGCCTGTGTCTGTGCTGGAACGGATCGCGGGACGGCCCCTGGTCTCACCGGACGCTCTGAAAATGCGTGTCTCCGATGAGGCAGGCCGGGTTCCTGCCTGAGCCCATGCCAAAGCTTCCCCTGGATCTGAACCGCGTCCAGCGCCTGCTGATCATCCGCCTGAGCTCCATCGGAGACGTGACGCATGCGCTGCCGCTCTCCGCGGCGCTGAAGGCAGCGTATCCGCATCTGGAGATCACCTGGATCGTCGAGGAGATGTCGGCGGAGATCGTGACCGGAAACCCGGCCCTGCAGGAGGTCATCGTCGTCCCGCGCTCGCGCTGGAAGCAGGGCCGCTGGCGATCTCCCCAGGTGTGGCGTGAGTATCGAACTTTTATGCAGGAGCTGCGCGCCCGGCGTTTCGAGGTTACGCTCGATCTGCAGGGTTACGCCAAGAGCGCATTCATGGCGCTGGCGACCGGCGCGAAACACCGCTACGGCTGGTGGAGGCTGCGGGACGGATCCAGCCTGGTATCCCGCTCTCTGCCGCGCCGCCCGCAGAGCCTGCACCGTGTGGACTGGTTTCTGGACGTAGGCCGCGCACTCGGCGCCGATCCGACGCGCGTCAGCTTCCCGATCTGCGTTCCGGACGCCGCGCGTGGCAGAGTGCGTACGCTCCTCCTGGAAGGCGGGATCAATCCTGCCAAGCCGTATGCTGTGCTGAACCCTGCCGTTGGGGACCAGACCCGCCGCTGGGGCGCGCCGCGCTACGCGGAGCTGGCGAAGGAGCTGGCACGGCGCTTTCAGCTGCCCTCCGTGCTGATCGGTTCCGGCAAGGACGCGGCGATCTGCACGGAAGTGCGAACGCTTGCCCTGGAAGGATCCGATTGGCCTTCCGATGTGACGGCACCTTTCAGCCTGGCCGGTCAGACCAGCCTGAAAGAGCTGGCTGCCGTTCTGGAAGGCTGCCGGGTCCATATCTGCGGCGATACGGGCTCTGCGCATATAGCAGCCGCCCTGGAACGGCCTGTCGTCGCTCTGTACGGCCCAACCGACCCGGCTATGGCTGGCCCGTGGGGGCAGAGTGGCCGCGTGCTGTCGCACCGGGAACTTTGTGCCTCGAACTGCAGTGTACAGCAGTGTGCCTACACCCGTGCCGGTGGCAGCATCCCGCAGGAAACCATCGCCCGCTGTCTGGCCGCGATAACACCTGCAGAGGTGCTGCAAAGAGTGGAAAGTATTCTCTATGAGTGACAGGAACAACAGTGCGGATGCTGCCGGAACGGAGGTCGTCTACACCTCCCATTCCCGTGCCGCCGAGGTCGCCAGCACGCCGATGGCGGAGCG
>JAYTGR010000332.1:0-14716 GCA_043733205.1 Chthonomonadaceae bacterium | reverse complement strand
CGACGAGGCAATTTTTCAGCACTATGCGGCCGTCCATGCGGCGACCTCGCTGCCGCTCTTCGCCTACAATATTCCGCAGTATGCGGCCAACGAGGTCTCGTTCGCCTGCCTGGAGCGGCTGTTCGCGGAGGGCGTTATAGCAGGGGCCAAGGACTCGACGGGCAAGGCCGAGCGTGTCGGTGAACTGGTGCGCCGCTTCGGTGCAAAGGGCGTGGTCTTTGCCGCCAGCGACTCCTTCGCATCCGAAGGCCGCAAACTCGGGGCGGACGGTTTCATCTCCGCCATCGCGAATGTTGCGCCCGCGAAGTTCGCGGCGCTCTGGGCTGGCGACGACAGCCTGCAGTCGGAAGTGGATCGCCTGCGTGCAGCGCTGAAACAGGTCGGCTCGATCCCCGCCTTGAAGTATCTGCTCGGGCGCTGTGGGTTCGCCTTCGGTGAGGCACGGCTGCCTGGCTCCACTCTCTCCGCCGCCCAGAAGGCCGCACTAGACGCTCTGCCCCTCTGATACCCACTATGTGGGTGGGGAACCCCCCTTCAATCCCCCGCAAGCGGAGGGAGACCAATCCGCACCGCGCATCCTCTCCCTCTCCGTTTGTGGGGAGGGCCGGGGTGGGGTGCATTTCAGAAACTAAAGTGAACAGGAGAACACGATGCGGTTAGCGGGTAAGGCGGCGGTAATTACCGGGGCAGGAGTGGGCATTGGGCGGGCGACGGCGCTGCTCTTTGCCAGGGAGGGCGCGGCGGTGACCGTGGCCGATCTGAATCCGACGACGGGGCAGGAGACGGTCGCCCTGATCGCAGCGGCAGGCGGGAAGGCTTTCTTTGTGCAGGCCGACGTGTCGCAGGAGGAGTCGGTACAGGAGATGCTGCGACAGGCGCTTAGTCAATTCGGCAGGATCGACGTACTGTTCAACAATGCAGGCATCGTCAAGCAGGGGCGTGTCGAAGATTCGAGCGTGGAGGACTGGAACGCCCAGATCGCGACCACGCTTACGAGTGTGTTTCTGGGCTGCAAATATGCCATTCCGATCATGCGCGCGCAGGGCGGCGGCGTGCTGATCAATATGGCGTCGGTTGCGGGGATGATGGGCATCGTCAACCGCGCCGTCTACTCCGCCGCGAAAGGCGGCGTGATCGGCCTTACGCGGGCCATCGCGCTCGACCATGCGGGGGAAGGGATCCGCTGTGTCTATCTCGCGCCCGCCACGATCGAAACGCCTTCGCTGACCGACCGCATCGACAGTTCGCCCGATCCGGCGGAGGCGCGCAGGAGTTTCGAAGCCCGTCAGCCGGTTGGACGCCTCGGCCGGCCCGACGATGTCGCCTACGCCGCACTCTACCTGGCCTCCGACGAATCGACCTTCCTCACCGGCAGCGGCCTCACCGTCGATGGCGGTATGGCCGTCTGAACGAACCCCCGTCTCCTTCCCTTCTCGGGAAGGAGATGGGAGGCAGGTTCTATTTTGTCGGCTTCCCGATCCTGACCAGGACGACGCCATGTGCGGGGACGACGACGCTGTAACTGCCGTCGAATGTTCCCGCGTTTTTGTGCATCCAGAGGTCGCGGACAGGCTGCCTGCCGGTCACACCGATCTCCTGCCAGCCCGCTTTTACAGGCGTCTCTTCCGCACTGCTGTTGACCAGGGCGACGGCTGTCGTGCCGTCGAAGAGCGGGCGGGACCAGATCTCCAGGTCGCCCGTCATCGCGACGCGGCCTGCCGGCTTGCCGAGGGGATCCTGGTTGATGTCCAGCACCTCGTCGTTCGAGAGCAGGTCGATGGTGAAGGGATCCATGTCCGACATATCGCAGCCGATCAGCAGCGGCGACGACAGCATGCACCACATGGAGATGTGCAGCAGCTGTTCGTTCGGCTTGAGATGCGAGGGATGCAGACTCGGCCCCCAGCCGACTTTGCCGACGACCAGCATGTCGGGATCGTTCCAGTGGCCGGGGCCTGCGAACTTCTCATGGCCGTTCTGACTGGTGTAGATGCCGTGCAGACTGCTCCAACTGTCGTTGATGTCACCGGTCGTGCGCCAGCAGTTCGCGCCGATATCCTCGCCCCACTTCCAGACATCCCCCATGCCGTACTGACACAGACTGTAGACGATGTCGCGATCCGTCTTGTCAAGCGCGTCCCGCATCCATTTGTAGGGTTTCTCGAAACGGTCCAGCCCCTCTCCCGTCACGACATCGCCGTAGGAGCACCAGTCGTGTTTCAGGTAGTCGATGCCCCATTTCGCGTAGGTCGTCGCATCCTGCTGCTCATGCTTATAACTGGCCTCGAAACCCGCGCAGGTTTTGGGGCCGGGGGAAGAGTAGATCCCCAGTTTCAGGCCTTTGCCGTGTACGTAGTCGGCCAGGGATTTCATGTCCGGGAATTTGGCGTTGGTCTGGATCTCACCGTTCGGGTCGCGGTTCCCTTCCCAGGTATCGTCGATGTTGATATACTGGAATCCGTGCGCGGCCAGTCCGCTGGAGAGCATCGCATCGGTGGAGGTGCGGACCTTGGTGTCGTCTACGGCACCGGCCCAGCAGTTCCAGGAGTTCCAGCCCATCGGGGGCGTCAGCGCGAGTTTATGGTCGCCGCCAACGATAGTCAGTGTGCGGCCAGTCGCGCCGAGAGCATTGCGAACGCTCACTTCCACGTCGGTACGGCCGCTTTTGGTCAGGGAGCCTGTGATAATACCCGTCTTGGGGTCGAGTTTCAGCCCCGCTGGCAGGTTCTGCGCCGTGAACGTCATCGGCATTTCGCCCGTCGCGGCGATGCAGAAGAGAAAGGGGCGGGTGGGCGTCGCGCCGACAATGCGCGCGCCATGAATCGCAGGCTTGGGGGAGACTTTCACGGGGAGGTAGCGTGCCGGAACCACGGGAATCTGAGGGGGGGAGATCGACTCCGGTTTTGCGCCTGCTCCGGGGGCCAGAGTCAGCATCGCGCCCGCCCAGTCGGCATGATCGCTGTCGATGCCGTCGTCGGCGTCTCCCACACGGAGCATCAGTTTTTTTGCGCCGGTCAGATCGACGGAGACCCGTTTCGGCTCCATACCGCCGCGCATGACGCCGGAAGAGAAGACCTTTTTGCCGTCCACCAGCACATCGAACGTGATGGAACCGGCGCTCTTCGCCTTTTCGTCGTCGAGGCCGACCATGGCTGCGAAGTGTGTGGCCGCGCCTTTCAGATCGATGAGCATTTCGCTGTGCGCATGGGTGCCGATACCGTGCGGGTAGACAACGCCGTGCAGGGTGAGCGGATTGTTATCGACCGATTTTCCGGCGTGCGCCGTGCCGAAGTCCTGCTGGATCACAGAGAGATTAAGGGCATCGGCCCAGAGCGCGCCGGCCGGAGCCTCCATGGCCTGCAGGGCCGCTGCCTCCTGAGCGTGGACGGGAGGGGAGGAGGAGAGCAGACAAAGGCCCAACGCGCCGAGCGTCAGGGCAAGCGGCTGCCTCAGTGCAGTTCTCATAAATTTTTTTCCTTCTGTCGCGACTCCGACGACAGGAGGCGCGTTCAGGGGTAGTACGAGACGGATACAGAGGCTGTACCCGTCTCGAAAAGGGTGGGCGTCCTCGGTATATTTAGATCGCGCCCGCGTACTAAAGTTCGGAGACGAAGGTCAGTTGTCCTTCTTTCCCGGTTTAGCGGCTTCCGGCTTCTCATTGTCGGCCACGAGGACGGATTTTGCGCTGATGTGCATGGACATCGTGCCGAACTTGGTCGGAACGCTGCTGATCGATCCTTCGAGTTTGACACTCCGTCCGTCCGTAGGATCAATCCATTCGGTGACTTCGTACGTCACTTTGCCGCCAGCGGCGTTCATGATCGCTTCGGCCGTCTGCTTGATCTTCCAGCAGTCCCTGCCATCGATTTTTTCCAGCCCGAAGTAGGTATCTTTGACGAGAACCTTCTTCTCCGGCACGGCTGGATTTTCCAGTTCGTTCTGCCAGGTATCGCTGGGCTTGAGCGCCTTATCGGTCAGGACGATATCCGTGATAGAATCCATAAGCCTGGTGATTTCCGGGGTCGTAAAATCATCGGCGTTATCCCTGGGTTTGCCTTTTGTGGTTTTGCCGAACTTATCGTGGGTCGTGGAATAGGCCGGCGTGACAGGCAGATTTTGCTCCTGGCCGCTGGTATTGATTTTGCCGCCCTCATCGACAACCTCGGTGATGACTGCCCCGCTCTCCAGAACCTCTTTGATCGTGGCTTTCTCGACAGCATGAACCTCCACATCCATGCCCATCATGCTGATCTTGACGATGCTAGTAGTTCGCAGCACCCGGCCCACCTTGGGTGTCACAAGGAGATGGACTGCCTTCTCGTCGTCCGCACGTGCCGTCTGGCTGGCAAGAAGGGCACAGGCGAGCAGCACACCGCCCAGCACACGATTCCGCTTGAACATTCTCTTCTGGTCTCCTTGCGGCGTCCATGTTTCTGCCTCGATCATGGCTTTGCGGGCGCTGGCTTCTCTTTGTCGTCTGCCGGGGAGGATTTGGAACTGATCTGCAGGGTCACCGGTCCGGCCTGTGTCGGGAGATCCTTGACAGAGCCCTCCATTTTGATGGCCTCCCCATCTGTCGTGCTGACCCATTCCGTGATCTCATAGGTGACTTTGCTGCCGTCTGCGTCCACAACGACCTCGGCGGTCTGTTTGATCTTCCAATAGCTTTTGCCGTCGACTTTGTCGAGGCCGAGATAGGTGTCTTTGACCGTGATCTTCTTCTCTTTGACGGCCGGGTTTTCCAGCTCCGTCTGCCAGGTATCGTTGGTCTTGACCGCCTTGTCGGTCAGAATGAACGTGCCCAGCGCTTCCATCACTTTTGAGATTTCCGGCGTCGTGAATCCGTTGTCTTCCGATTTCTTGAACACTTTGACTTTGCCGAATTTGTCGTGCGTAGTCATGTAAGGCGGAGCAGCGGGATTATCGCGATCCATGCCGCCGATACTGATGGTGGTGCCCTCATCGGCGATCTCAAAGACGACATCCCCGTTCTCTTCGATCTCTTTGACGGTGTCTTTGAGGGTCTGATTGACGACCAGATCCATGCCCATTACGCTGGTCTTGATGACACCCTTGGTGCGCATGACACGGCCTACTTTGGGCTTGATGAGCAGGCTGACCGCCTTTTCCTCGTCTGCCTGCGCCATCTGACTTCCGATAAGGGCGAAGGCGAGCAGAGCGCCTCCCAGCACACGGTTCAGCTTAATCATGCTTTCTTGGTCTCCTCTGGAATGATGAACGGGCCATTTTTTAGCTCGTCTGGGAACCGCGCAGGGATCGATTGGATGCTGCAGCGGGGTAAAAACTCCTCCACACGCCGTTTAAGAGGGAAGAAACGGCAGTTTCACTCCCAGCGAAACGAAAATGGCGGCCTGAAATTTTGCGGTAACGACCTCCGTTATACCTGTTCTGACTGAACAGGTCAAGAGACGGTTTCGTATGCTTTCAAAACAGTCTGCGCTGCACAGCTTTGTCACGCTGGCGCTGCTGCAGTTTTGCCTCTTTGCGCGTGTCCCGTATCTCCTGGCGGCCGGGGGCGGTGCTGCGGAAACGTTCCAGGAACGCATCGCGTCCGGCTTCGTGCCGGACGATCGGATCGGAATAGCGGCTGGTCCCGTATTCGGGAACCCACTGCCGGACGTAGGCGGCCTGCGGATCGTACCGTTCCATCTGAAGCACCGGGTTGAAGATACGGGTGGCGCGGCGCGGATCTGTTCCGCTGCCTGCGACCCACTGCCAGCCGCCGTTGTTGGCGGGCCAGTCGCCATCGACCAGCATCTGCATGAAGTACCGTTCGCCTTCCTGCCAGTTGATCCCGAGATCCTTGCAGAGGTACGAGGCGACGACCTGCCGCAGTCGATTGTGCATCCAGCCGGTGGCATTCATCTGCCGCATTCCGGCGTCCACGAACGGGTAACCGGTTCTGCCCGCTTTCCAGGCTTCGAGATGATCGGTGTTGTCGCTCCAGGGAAAATTTCCATATTCGGGCAGCATAGGACCGGTAAGCGCATGTGGGAAGTGGAAGATGACCGCGTGGAAGAATTCGCGCCAGGCCAGTTCGTCAATCCATTTGTCGGCGCCGGGACCGTTCTGAGCACGGGCGGCCCGATAGCAGTCGCGCACCGAGACCGTGCCCCACTTGAGATGCATCGAGAGTCGGGAGGTGCTGTTGGGATCGGCGCAGAGATCCCGGTTTTGATGGTAGACCGGCAGCCCTTCCCGCACAAACTCGGCAAGGCGGTCCTGCGCCCGTTTCGCGCCGCCTTTCTCGATCTGCTGGCGGAGGTGCAGGCCGTAATCTCCCAGAGTGGGCAGATCCGCAGACGGGAACCGTTTCGGCTGGCGCAGGCGATGCAGCAGAGGAGCCAAGTCGAAGCGGGCGGGGGTATTGAGCAGGCCTTCCCATCGGCGTTTGAACGGCGTAAAGACCGTGTACGGACTGCCCTCGTCCGTCAATACTTTCGTCGGATCGACGAGCAGAATATCGCGGTACGAGTGGAACCCGATGCCCTCGGCTGCCGCCAGTGCGCGTACTTTGGCATCGCGCTGGATCGGATAGGGAAGATAGTCGTCATGGACATAGATCCTTCCCGCGCCCACCTCCTGCGCTGTCCGCACGACTTCCGGCGGGACATCGCGTGTCCTCCGAACGATCAGCTGCCCGCCGTATGCCTCGATCTCCTGCGTCAGTTCCGCCAGCGAATCGAGCAGGAATGCCCCCCGCGCCGCCCCGATATCCGCGCCCCGCATATAGTTGTCGTCCAGCACATAGAGGCAAACGACCGACTCATTCTCCCGCAGAGCCTCGAAGAGCGCCGTGTTGTCCTCAAGTCGCAGCCCCGTTCGATACCATACCAACCCTGTACGGTTCGCCGCTGTCTCGCTTCGATGCTCCGCCATAACTTCTCCCTAACTCTTCCGATACATGATTTTCGACACATGATTTTCGATACATCACTGCCCTGTTATATAAACGAAGGCGGAGAGCAGGCCGTTCCTGACTCGATTCCCGATTGGGATCGTGATCGTTCGTTTGCAGGGCAGGCAGGGATTGCGGAGGGCGGTGTCGCAACAGAAGGCAGAGACTGAGTGGGGAGGAAGAGACACCGTGAAAGTGACGGGCTGGCTGGGGATGATGGCGTTTTTGGGGAGCGGGGGACTGCAGGCGGCGGCACAGACGGTGGCGGCGCCCGGATCGTTCGAGGCGATCGCGACGGCTCCGACGGAGATACACTGTTACTGGCTGGCGGCCAAAGGCGCGACGGGCTATCGGCTGCAGCGGGACGGACAGACGATTGCGGCGCTCGGTGCGGAGGCGCGGGAGTTCGCGGACAAGGGCCTTGTGCCCGATTCGGTCCATCGGTATACGGTGCAGGCGCTGCAAGGAGAGACCGCTTCGGCGCCTCGTGACTATGTCGAGCGCGCGTTCGCCCCGTTCCCGGCTGCCGCAGACAAACATCATGCGCCTGCTGCCAGCTTCGATGTCGTAATCGTTCAGGCTTCGACAGGCGGGGTGGCGGCGGCTATCGAGGCCGGGCGGCGCGGACTGAAAGTGGCTCTGGTCGAATCCACGACGCGCCTGGGCGGGATGCCGGTCAACGGCCTCAGCGCGACCGATCTGCGCAAACCGCAGTATGCCAGCGGCTTTTTCGTCCGCTTCCGTGACCGCGTCAAGGCGCTCTATGCGGCGGAAGGCATCACGACAGACGGCACCAAGTACGAGCCGCGCATCGCGCACCAGGCAATGAAATCGCTGCTCTGCGAAGCTCCCAATATCACTGTGTGGCGGCGCACGCGCCTGAAGTCGGTGCGGGCCGTACCCTCTTCCCCGGACAGCGAGCGCAGACGCGTCGAATCCGTCGAGGTGGAAGAGCTGGGGGCGGAGGGCAGGCCGACCGGCCGCCGCGCACAGCTGACTGCCAAATTCTTCATCGATGCGACGGACTGCGGCGATCTCGCGGCCTGGGCGGGTGCGCCCTATCGGGTCGGGCGCGAACCCCGCACTCCCCAGGAACCCCACAACGGCGTCATCTACTACGACCGCGCCCACGACAAGCCGCTGCCAGGCAGCACCGGCAAAGGCGACCGCAGAATACAGGCCTACGCCTATCTTTTTGTGGTGAAGGACTACGGCCCCGGCGTCGATAAGACCCTGCCGCAGCCTCCGCCCGGCTACCGCAAAGAGGATTTCGTCCACTCTCCCGGCTGGCGCGACTCCTGGGCTTTTACCTCCGGCACGATGCCCGGCAGCAAGTACGAACTCAATCAGCACCCGCAGGGCGGCGATATTCAGGCGATCAACTACGGCTATCCGGCGGCAGGCTATGCGGAACGCACGCGGATCGAGAAGCTGTATCGCGATCACGTCCTCGGCTATCTCTACTACATTCAGACCGTGCTGGGGCAGAAGAGCCTGGGCCTGCCCGACGACGAGTACAGGGATACGGGCGGTTTTCCGCCGCTCCTCTACGTGCGTGAGGGGCGGCGTATCCTCGGCGAACAGCTGCCGGACGAGCAGGACATTTCCGATGCCCGCGCCATTACACGCCCGGAGAGCATCGGCCTCGGCGACTACCCGATGGATTCCCACGCCGTTCGCCCTAAGACCGACTGGACGACGCCCGACATGGGCGAAGGCGAATGGTGGCTCTATCAGCACACGCCCTGGCACCAGCTGCCGCTCGGCGTCATCGTGCCCCAGCGGCTCGACAACGTCTTTGTGACGACTGCGGTCTCCTCGACCCACGTCAGTTTCGGCACCTATCGGCTCGAACCTGTCCGGATGGCGTTCGGGCAGGCGGCGGCCATCGCCGCGGCCATCGGCATTCGCACCCACCGCATAGGGCGGGAGGTTCCTGCCCGTCAGATACAGGACGAACTGCTGCCCCATTTCGCCAACATCAATGCGGACCCTGCCGTGCAGCTGAGTTACTTCTCCGATGTGAAGCCCGGTCATCCCGACTACTGTGAGATCCAGTATCTGGCCGCCCACGGGTTTACGCCGGGAACGGAGACGTTTCAGCCGAACGCGCCGACCACCCGCGCGGAACTGGCGCGCTGGTTCACAATCCTCGCGCAGCGCGCCCCCGCCCGCGTGGAGACCGTGCAGGAGCCCGGCGCGCTGGGCGCCACTGCTGCCGTGACACGCCGTCCGCTCTACGCCTACATGGGAGCGCCGGCGGACCCTCAGATCCTGCGCAGCCTGCAGAACCTGCCGGATCCGGCCACGCCGATCACGCGCGGCGATTTTGCGCTGTGGCTCACGCGGCTGCTGCCCGATCTCGCGCACACCGCCGATCCCCGCCGCAGGCGTGCTGCCGCGGCCTTCTTTGCGGATGCCAAGGACCCGGATGTGCGCACTGCCGCCGTCATACTCTACGCCAGCCATATCGCCCCGACCCTCTGGGACAACTGGAACGCCTTTACGACGGACGGCAAAATGCTGTTTCGACCGGACGCTCTGCTGACACACGCGCAGGTCTTTACAGCCCTCTACCTGGCGCAGAAAGCGCTCGGCCCCCTGTTCAACGACCATCCCGTCGACGGGCGCAACGGCCGGTACGTTCCCGAAGCCCTCTACGAGCATCCGCAAACGACCGAACCGCCGCCCCCTTAAAACACTTAGCGGGCGGGTTCGTGGGCGCAGGGGCCATCGTGGGAGTGATCGTGTTTATGATCGTGGCCTGCCTTGGAGAGCTGGCAGTAGAGTTCGAGGGAGGGGCAGTCGCTGCACTCGGTCTCGATGGTAGAGTGGCTGACCTGATAACGGGCTGCCAGCAGCGACTTGATGTCGCGGACGACGCGGGCAGCATCGAGTGTGTCGGCTTCCCGCACGTTGACGTGGCAGGAGAGCGCGTTCATACCGTCCGCGATAGCCCAGACATGCAGATCGTGGACGTCCTGTACGCCGGAGACCGCCTGCATCTCCGCTGCCATCGCAGCAACATTCAGTCCGTTCGGAGTGCCTTCCAGCAGGATATTGATGGTCTCACGGACGATGCCCCAGGAGGAGTAGACGATGAAGATTCCTATCAGCACGGAGACCAGGGGGTCCGCGTAGACCCAGCCCGTAAAATGTACCGCGATGCCGGCCAGAACGACGCCGACAGCGGAGAGGGCATCTCCGGCCATGTGGACGTAGGCGCTGCGGAGGTTGACATCGTGGGCGGCGGCGCCGCGCAGGCCGAGGGCGATGCCGGTGTTGAGGAGCACCGCCAGCATGGCTACCGCGATCATGGGCACGCTCTGTATCGCTGCGGGATGCAGGAAGAGCTGGAACGCCTCCCCAAAAATGAATAGCGCGATCACGATCAGGGTCACGGCGTTTGCGAGGGCGGCGAGTATGCCGACCCGATGATAGCCGTAGGTGCGCGTCGGTGTCGCGGGCTTGCGCGCGATCCACAGCGCATACCAGGAGAGCGCCAGAGCCAGCCCATCCGTCAGGTTGTGCCCGGAGTCCGACACCAGGGCGAGACTGTGGGCGCGCAGGCCGACGATAAACTCCAGCGCTACGAAGCCGAAAGTCAGCAGCAGAGACAGCTTCAGGCGGCCCTCGCTCATTCCGGCCGCACTATGATGTTCGCAGTTGTGATGTCCCGCCATGGCCGCCTTCCCAATATCGAAACCCTGCCGTTTCGGAGCAAATCGAATTCTTGACTCTATTCTACCGCATAGGAACCCTCTTCGTTAGTCCCGAACCGCAGGGCAGAACCACGCAGCACAAAAAGACCTTCGGAACTTCGTTCTGAGCCGTCGGCAGAGGGGAAAACGGAACGTGATTTGAGCACGAGAAGGGGCCATTACGGCACGGCACGGCTGGCCGAACAGAGGACAGAATCTCTCTGGTTGACGGTCGCAAAGGGGGTATGTTATAATGGCAATGTTCGCAGAGGCATTGCTGCTGCAAACCGCCGTTCCTCTGCACACGCTTTGGGGTCACAATGGACAGAAGGGAAGGCCAAGTGGCACAGGTGGCTATGGAAGATATAGAGGGTCTCCGACTCAAACTCCAGTCTCTGGAAAAAGAGCTGACAGGCGTCAAACAGCGCAATGCGGAACTGGAGCGGGCCAAAGGCGCCCCCGGCACTGGCGAAGAGACGGTCATTCCGGTCAGCGAATTTGAAGAGACGCTGCGTCGTCTGGTGCAGCGCACCGCCATGATTGTCCAGGCAGAAAAGTGCGTCATCATGGTGCGGGATCGCGAGACAGAAGATCTGGTGGCCCGCTCGCCCGCGTTCGGCATGACCGACGCGGAAGTGCTGACCTACCGGGTGCCGATCGAAGGCAGTCTGGACGGACAGGTCTTTATCGAGGGGGCTCCGGCTATTTTCCACACGACGGAAGAGGCGCCCGGAGCGACGAAGGCCCTGCTGGCCGATCTGCGCATCCGCAACGGCGTGACCGTGCCGCTCGTCGTGGACCGGCGTGACGATCAGAACCGTATTGTGGACCGGCTCAATATCGGCGTCCTGCACTGTTTCAACAAGCGCTACGGCGGAGCTTTTATTCAGGAAGATGTCAGCCTGCTGGAGCGGCTGTCGCGGAATGCTGCCGCCGTCATCGCCAATGCGCAGATATTCCAGGATCTTGTCGAGGAGAAGCAGAAGCTTGTCCACACCCTCGAGAGCCTGACCGCCGGTCTGCTGCTGATCAATCAGCGGGGACGTATCGGACAGATGAACGCCGCCGCCCGCACGATGTTCGGCATCAAAGAGGAAGAAAATCCGCTCGGCAAACCGTTCGAAGATTCCATCAAACACGAGGAGTGCGTGACCGTCATCAAGCGCTGTCTGGCCGAAGGAGTCAAGCCTCCTGTGGAAGACGAGGACGACGAGGAGAGCGTGAAAAAGCCGGATGAGATCACCGTCATGGACAGCGAGGATCAGGAGTTCATCTATCAGGTTCATGCCGCCAATGTTCAGGACGATACGAATACGCCCGTCGGCACGGTTTTCATCTTTAACGACATTACCGATCTCCGCAATGTCGAGCGCATGAAGACCGAGTTCGTCTCCATCGTCTCCCATGAACTGCGCACACCCCTCACGCCCATGAAAGGCTTCGTACGCACCCTGCTCGACGATGAAAAAGAAGAGTGGTATACGCTCGAGGACCGGCGCGAATTCCATACCATCATCGACGAAAACGTGGACCGTCTGAGCCGGCTCATCAACGATCTGCTCAACGTCTCCCGCATCGAGCGAATGGGAGTGGCGGGCGTCGAGATGAACTGGGAGGACAAGGTCGGACTGCGCAAGGCGACCGAAGATGTGCTCGCCACCCAGCGGGGGCGCACCGACAAGCACACTTTCGTGATCGATTTCGAGCCCGAAGACATCGAGTTCGAATCGGATCCCGACAAGATCCAGAACATCCTGCAAAACTTCGTCTCCAATGCCATCAAGTACTCGCCTGGCGGGGAGATACGCATCATCGCGCGCCTGAAACCTGCCGATGAGGAGTTCCCCTTCGACTCGGTGCTGATAGGCGTCAAAGACCAGGGCATGGGCATGTCCCAAAAGGACGTGAAAAAAATCGGTCAAAAGTTCCACCGGGCAGACAATGCGGGTACCCGCAAGGCCGGCGGCACCGGAATCGGTCTGTACCTTGTCAAGGCTCTGATCGCCGCACACAACGGCATCATGACCGTCGAGAGCGAACTCGAGAAAGGCTCGACCTTCTGGATCCGTCTGCCGCTGCGTCAGCCGGTGGCAGAGACGCCCGCAGAGGAGCCAACAGCGGAGTAGTGCAGAGGAACCTGTGCGCTGACTGCTGCAGGGAACATAGAGAGAGCGTGATGAGTCAGAAAGAAGTGAAGTGTATTCGTGTTACGATCGCGCGGGAGCCGGAGGCGGAAGGGCTGCCTCTGCCCGCGTATGCAACCCGTGATGCGGCTGGAATGGACGTCTGCGCCGCGCTGGCCTTAGAGAGTCCTCTGACGCTGGCGCCAGGGGAACGAGCGCTGATTTCGACCGGACTGCGGGTCGCGGTGCCGCCGGGATATGAACTGCAGGTGAGGCCGCGCAGTGGGCTGGCTGTTCATCAGGGGCTCGGTCTGGTCAATGCGCCGGGGACGGTGGACGCGGACTACCGTGGTATTGTCCGAATCATCCTCATCAATTGGGGGCAGGAGGCCGTGACCATTCGCCGAGGGGACCGCATCGCACAGTTCGTGCTGGCCCCAGTAATGCACGCGCAGTGGGACGAAAGTTCTCCGCTGGACGCTACGGAGCGGGGCGACAGTGGGTTCGGCAGCACGGGCATCGGTTCCGATAACGCTCCCTCATAAGACCCTGTTCCTGCGCAAACCGATTTCGGTCTGCGCTCTGACGAGTTCGCTCTCGTCGTTGGAGTTGACGTTATGATCTGTCCTGACTGTACTTCACATATTCTGGATGACTGTCTCTACTGCCCACGCTGCGGTAAACCGACACCCCTCTCTGCGGAGCGATCCGTGGACGGTCTGCGTGCCGCCCCGAGCGTCGGTTCCGCTGTGCCTGTATTCGTGCGGGCGCAGCCTCCGGCTGCGGTAAATCCCGTCCGTCCGGCGTCACCGGCCCAGGATCCGCGCGCACTCAACACTCTGCTGACCCAGGCCAATCTCAGTCGTGTGCGTGGGAACTGGAACGAGGCGATCGACCACTGTGTCGCCGTGCTTCAGGCCGATCCCGCAAATGCGGCCGCGCATGCCCTGCTGGGCGACATCTACGCGGCACGGGGCCGGCGGGAAGACGCGGTCCAGTGGTATCGCATGGCGCTGGAAATCCATCCCAACCCTGTCGATGAGGCCAAAATGGGCCGTCTCGAACGCGAGATCGTGCAGCAGACGCAGCACGCCAAAAGCGGCAGACGGCTCTCCATTGTGCCGATGGCGCTTCCTCCGGACGGACAGGGGCCTGTGGGAACGGTCGCGCTCATGGGAGTGTCGCCTCGGCTCTGGCTGCGCGGCATTGCGGCAGCCTCTCTGGCGTTTCTCGTCGTGTCGGGCGCGATCCTTTTAGGCACGCACACCCGGCATGCCCAGGATGGGAATATCCCGCGTCCGTTCAGCGATCCTAATCAGGTCAACAGCATCGCGCCCCTGCAGGGAAGCGACGGCACCCTGCCTCCTGCCCGCCTGGGCGGACCCTCCGTCCTTCCTGCAGGTTCGGGCGCCAACGAGACGGCACCGCCGCATACGGGGGGAAGCGGCCTCGAACCCGATACCACGACTGCTGCCCGCACCATCCCGACGGCCTTCCCGGAAACAACCCGGCAGGCAGGCGCGAATACCGCTGCCAGTACGGGCTCCAAGGCTTTCCGAGATATCCCGCCCGCTCCCGTTCGGGATGTGCGTCCACTGGGCCGGGGCGGGGACGCTCCGGGGTTCGCGACTCTGTCCGGCGGAATGAAACTGGCGAAAATGTCCAGCCTGACCACCAGCGACGAGGCGGTGCTCGTACTCGCCAGTCAGCCGTCCGCGTCGGATCAGGCCAGCTTTCGGCAGAACGCGATCCGCAACGTCTACCGTGCCGCCCGCAATGCCTTCGCGACCAATGACGCGGCGAAAGAGGCCAGTGTCTACATCCAGACCGACCTGACCGAAAAGGGCGGATCGGTGCTGCTGTCCGCTCATCTGGATCGCGACAACGCCCTGAAATCCGATCCCGACGCGGAACTCCCGGAAAGCCTGCTCAGCCGACTGAGCGCGGTCAAATGGGGGCCGTGAATTCTCATC
>JAYTGR010000331.1:0-14738 GCA_043733205.1 Chthonomonadaceae bacterium | reverse complement strand
TGAAAGACGCCTTCGACGGCAAAACTCCGCCGCAGATTGTGAAGACGGACATGGTAATCGTCACCAAGGATAATGTAGACCAGTACCTCGGCAAGCAGGAGTAAGTACGATGACACAAGGGCGACAGGGCAGCTTCCGATTGATTATGCGTGAAGGCGGTCAGATTCGGGAGATGGGCGGCGATCTGACCGAAGCCGTCAGCGCCGTAGATCTGCTGTTCAAGCAGGCGCTCGACCTCGGGGCTTCCGACATTCACCTGCAGCCGGAGCGCAACCGGCTGCTGGTGCGCTACCGCATGGACGGCCAGATGCACGATGTCGGCATGTACAGTCTGGAGATCGTGCCCAACATTCTCGCGCGTCTGAAGCTCGCCGCCGGAATGCATATCGACGAACGCCGCGAACCGCAGGATGGCCGCCTCGATATGGAGTATGGGCCGCGCCGCCTCAGCGCCCGTATGTCCTGTCTGCCAATGCTCAACGGCGAAAAAGTCGTTATGCGGCTTCTCGATCCCATGGGCGCCAAGGTCGAACTGGAAAAACTGGGAATGTCTCCGGATGTTCTGGCGCGCTGGACGAATGCCGTCTCCTCCTCCTACGGAATGGTGCTGGTCACCGGTCCGACAGGAAGCGGCAAGACCTCGACGCTCTACGCCTCCGTCAACAAGCTGGAGCGTGTCAAACGCAACATCGTGACGGTCGAAGATCCCGTCGAATACGAGTTTGCCGACCATATCACCCAGGTCCAGGTTTCCGAGAAGATGACTTTCCCGCGTGTAATGCGTTCGTTCCTGCGGCAGGACCCGGACGTGATGCTCGTCGGCGAGATGCGCGATGCCGAGACCCTCGCCATCGGGATGCAGGCCAGCCTGACCGGTCACCTTGTCCTGAGCACCCTGCATACGAACAACGCCATCGAAACGGTCGGACGTATGATCGATATGGGAGGAGAACCCTTTCTGATCGCCTCTATTCTGCAGGCCGTCATGGCGCAGCGTCTGGTCCGCACCATCTGTGTGCGCTGCAAGACCCCGTACACTCCCGAGCCAGCCGAACTCCTGGAGATCGGTCTCGAACCCGCGAAGATGCAGGGCGTCCCCTTCTACAAAGGCAAGGGCTGTGACCAGTGCCGCAATACGGGTTTCAAGGGCCGGCTGGGCCTCTTCGAAATTCTGACAAGCACGCCGGAACTGCGCGAAATGATCGCGCGCCGCGCTTCCATCATGGACATTACCAACTACGTTCGAACGAAACAGGGCATGAGGACCATGCTCGAGGACGGATATCAAAAGATCGCCGCCGGCCTCACAACGCCGAAAGAGGTCTTTACTGCGGTCTATTCCACCATGACTGTAGGCTGAGACAGTTTACAAGGGGGGCTTTATGGAGATCAGGGCGAAGACGCTCTGCGCCATCGGTACCGCGATGATACTCTTAGGTCTGCTCTTCGTCATCTGGCGTCTCCATGCTTCGACCAGCCAAACAAACACCAGCGCACCAGGGGCGTTCCGCGATGTCACGCAGGCTGCAGGGCTGCACTTTCAATATGACAATGATGTCACACCGCAGCGACGATTTATAGAGACCACGGGAGGCGGCGTGGCCTTCCTGGACTATAACTGCGATGGTAACTTCGATATTTTTGCCGTCCAGGGTGGGGCGGTTTCCGAGAATCGCCGTTCCTCCAGTACGCTCTGTGCGCTCTATCGCAATCGCGGCGATGGAACGTTCGAGGATGTGACCCGAGAGGCAGGCCTCGCCATCGATATGGGGTATGGCCAAGGAGTTGCCGTTGCCGACTTCGACAACGATTCCTGGCCTGACCTGCTGGTCACTGGATATGGCGGGGTGCATCTGTGGCACAATAATCATGGACACTTCGAAGACGTGACGGAGAAGGCAGGGCTTGTCCTGAAGGGTAAGGCGCACTGGGCCACGAGTGCGGTATGGCTGGACTACGATAGAGACGGCTGGCTCGATCTGCTGGTCTGCCACTACGCGTCTTGGTTTCCGAATGCGGATCAACGCTGTTTCGATCAAAATAATAGGCCGATGTACTGCACACCGACGCTCTATCCAGGAGATACATGCGTCCTGTACCATAACAATCATGACGGCACATTTACGGACGTTACTCAGAAAACGGGGCTGGGACGATTGGCAGGACGCACTTTGAGTGCGATCAGTCTGGATTATGATTCCGATGGCTGGCCCGACATCTTTCTGACCAACGATCTGGCTCCGAACTGGATGCTGCGCAATCGGCATGATGGCACATTCGAAGAGGTTGGAGCAGCGGTTGGGGTGGCCGTTGGATCGGAAGGGCTCCCTCTCTCGGGAATGGGAATAGCGGTTGGCGACTTTGTGGGAAACGGGCATGAGAGTCTGTTTGTAGGCAACTTCAGCCGTCAGCCCCGTTCCTATTACCTCAATAGCGGCAAAGGCACCTTTAGCTGGGCCAGTGGATGGGGAGGCGTCGGCGATGGCAGCCAGCCTTATGTGGCATTTGGGGTAGAAACTCTGGACTACGACCTGGATGGCCATCTCGATCTTGTCGTAGGAAACGGCCACATCAACAACAATGTCGACGATTCGGGAACTGGAGTCGCTTACCGTGAACCGCAGCAGCTTCTGCACAATGAAGGAGATGGCAGGTTCACCGAAGACAAGATTCTTGCAGGCGATCTGGGCCACGCTCGCATCACGCGTGGACTCGCCGTGGGAGACTATCTGAACAATGGGCGGGCTGCAGTGCTCGTCAGTGGTCCAGGCGATCCCCTGACGCTGTTCCGAAATACGGGCGCGAACGGTCACCATTGGATCGGGTTTCGCCTGCAGGGAAAGCGCTCCAACCGCGATGGCGTCGGCGCGCAGCTGACGCTCTGGTCTGCGCAGAAGAAGCAGACGAGATGGGTGCACAGCGGCTCAAGCTACTGTTCCCATAGCGACATTCGGCCGCTTTTCGGTCTCGGCATGGCGGCCGAAGCGGATCGGCTGGAAATAGTCTGGCCCTCCGGCATGCATCAGAACACATCGCATCTTTCTGCCGATCGGTATTACCTGGTGAAGGAAGCCGAGGAGTGCGTTCCCGATCCTCGCTTGAAACAAGGCCGGCGCTGAAGCGGGTCTGAGAAGCATCTGCGCGGTGACAGCATTTGTCACATCATTTATCTTAACCATGTCCACGACATCCTTTTGTCAATGGGCAGCATTATCTCTTGGAGGGGATTGTGTCGAAAATCAAAACGCCTGTTCTCGTACTTATACTGGCCGTGCTTTTTGGCCTCGGATTCGGCGGCTACCGCCTGGCGATAGGCATGGGGATTGCGTCGCGTGCAGCCGAGGAGACGAGGGCAGAACAGACCGAGCGCAAAGAATGTGAAGCGCACCTGGCCTTATTTTATAAGGCATGGAAGCAGTACAAAGCGGATCATAAAGGGGCAGAGCCCTCAACGATTCAAGCTATGATCCCGAAATACATTCCGAACGTCGGTCTGCTGGAGTGTCCGACAGCGGTTCGTCTGGACAAGCAAGGTATTCACACAGAGCGCGGCAACTTCGAATTGGACAGGCAGAATGTGGTCGTGACCTATGGCTTTCGGTGGATGGCGGCGGGCTTTTCCATGCAGGCTAAGAAGCAAGGGGATAAGATCCCACTCGTCATCTGTAAATGTCATCAGCAGGCGATGTATCAGATGGCCTACCATAAACCTCCGCGGGAGGTTTCGTTCGACGATGAGGAACGGGGGAAACTCACGCCGGAAGTCGCGAACGCTCCGATCCTTGGAGTGCGGCGGAATGGTAACGTGGAAGTTCTGGATTCATCCACGGACCGGTGAGACTTAATGCAAAAAGCGCCCTTTCTTCCCCCAGGAAGAAAGGGCGCTTTTTGCTGGCTGGGTTCACGGCTGTTTTGGGTTCTCGATGATCTCGACCGGCTTGTCGATGGCTGCTTTTTCGAGGCCGCTCAGAACGGGGCCGGCATGTTTCCATATCGCCGCAGTGAAGCGCACGAGCTGCTGTCGATGTTCCTCATCGGTTCCAGGCGATTCCTGGGTGATGCGGACGAAGTAGGACGGCTTGCCTGCATCTCCGTAGAACATCTGCCTCATGATCGCTGAACGCGCCTGAGCCGGATCCAGAACGACCTTGCCTTCCACGACATAGAACATCATGAATTCAAATCGATCCATGTCGTTGTTGTGATGAAACTGGTGTTCGCTCAGGGTTACCTGCGGCAGATCGGGGCGAGTGCCGGGCAGGACGGGAATGGTCAGCGACCCGACATCTTCCAGGACGGCGTCGCTGCCCAAAGAGCAGCTGTGCGGATCGTGGAAAGTTTTCCGGCCATTTCCTGCGGTGATGAACAGGTTGATACGCGAGCCATCGGACCCGCCGTAGGTACGGTCGATGACGCGCATCGGGCTCAGGACTTCGTTGACCTCTTTCGTCAGCTTATCGCGCGTAGGGGACGGTGCGCAGGACCAGGAGACGCCTCCCTCCTGCATATCGAGCGGAACTTGAAAAGTAGCGATCGGAGGCTGTGGATTCAGACCATGTGCCAGGATCGGTGTCATTGCCTGTGCCAGCAGAAAGAGCAGGTCGATCGCGATGACATAGGGCGCTGCCTGTCGCAGGTGCGCGCCGGTAGGGCGCCAGGCGAGAACGATCTGCCACCAAGGGGCTTCCTGCGGCGTATTCGGATCTTCGGCGTCGTCTTTCGCCTGCTGTGCATCGTTGAGTGGGATGCCGAGGAAGCGCTCGCACTTCAAGACGCGGGCAAAATTGAACAGGAAGAGGAAGGCCAGTGTCAGGACGATGAAGCCGCTATAGTCATGAAAAATTCCAGCGGCCTTCATGCTGATCAGCTCTCCGACTACTCCGATGAGCGTAATTCGCAGGGCATTGATAAACAGACTGAGGGGAATCGTCACGAAGAAAAGTGTCCAGCGTTTCCACATTGCTCCGTCGACTAGATAGGCGAAGGCTGCTGTGAACGTCAGCAGGGAGACCAGGGTTTTGAAGCCGCTGCACGGGAGTTCGACGGACATCATGTAGTTGTCCATCTTGATCATCGTGCCCTGCTGCACCGAGTGCAGTGTCATGATATTCAGAAATAACGTCGCCAGTTTGGCGGACAGCATCTGAATGGGAAAAGCGATCGTGGTAATCAACTGATCCGGAATCAACGGCATCATCATGATGATAAAGCAGAGGGGAAACAGCAGCAGGCGCGTTTTGGCCTTGCCGAACACCAGAAGCGAGACGGCAAAAACCATCATCATGAACGAAAACGACTGCAGCACCGTGACATCCAGGCGCTTCCCAACGAGCAGCAGCAGCATCGCGGGAACAACCAGCAGCAGACCGCTCCAGGACGGTTCGGCATGCGTTTCGGCAAGCTTTTTGCGGTCACGCCAGATCATCACCATCACGAAAAAAGGCACGAAGATGGCGTGCGCATAGAAACTGCCAGGAGCCATCCACTCATCCCACCACCATTTGAAGGCAGGCATATAGAGAATTATGATCAGGCCGATGCCGGCTGCGAACGGCAGCAGATATGGCAAGGGGATCGCAGGCCGCTCGGTTGGCGTCAATTCTTCGTTCATGGTGGCTGTTTTGCTCCCCCGTTCGGTCATTTCGGTGAGTATGAGGGTTACTTGGTGCGCGCCTGGTCGGGGAAGAACATGCGCTCGATCTGAGCCCTGTCGCCCTGGTCTGCGCTCTGGAAGGAGGAAGAAGCCCACAGGCCAGCGAGCATTTCCGAGGCAGGCCGTGTCCGGCGCAGGGCGACATTCATTTTGATGCGGTTCAGGGTTTTGGGGTCGTTGAGATCGGCCTTCTTACCAGGGGTAATATCGAGCATTTTTACCACCAGTCGGCGCGCCCCCTGCTGACCCAGATCACCCGGAAGCATGACTTTGACGTCATGCGGACCCATCGTGAAGACGTCTTTGTTCATTTCGGTATTGTAGGCCTGTACGAAGGTGAACTTGTCGTCGTCACCGATGAAGACCACTTCTCTGGGATACATCTGCATAATCTGTCTGGGGCCGACCGGTTTGTCGGTTTGCGCCATCAGTTTACGGATGTCTTCGAGATGAATTTCGTTGAGAACCGCAGCGACCTCCGTGTGGGCTTTGGCAGGAGCGTCGTACAGTGCGGGATGGGCATTATACTCTTCGCGCACTTCTTCTTCCGTCACGGTGATGTCCTGGGCGAGCAGTTTCTGCTGCTCCAGCTGCTGCTTGATCTCCTGGCGGCTCTCGTCCGAAAGCCACGGACTGGTGGCGATGCGGGAGGCGAACTGCCAGTCGAGCTCCTTCTTGAGACCGAACTCGTCGTTGATTTCCGTCTCTGAAGGGGCAAGGCCTTTGCGGCGTGCCTCCTGATCGATAAGCAGGCGCTGCGCCATCATGGCTTTATATGTCGGTCCAAACTGCTTTTCCAGATAGTCATCCATGTCGGAACGCGTGACGCTTTCCCCATTGAGCGTGAAGATCGTCTTCTTGTTACGATAGCGCATCCACAACACTACGTTGAATACGAGGGATAAAACGAGAACGACCGCGATAAGGGGTCTTAACAGACGCATGAAGTCATCCTTTCTTCGAGCCGACAGACAGCCCGTCTGCTGGCAGGCGAAGCGGCGGGAATAGCAGCCATTGGAGAGTATTATATCATAATCTGACCTGTAACTGTATCGGGTCTCCGCAATCGCGCATTTCCGGCCGTGACTGTGGGCTGCAAACGGGCTTGAGCCTTAAGGTTCGCTCTCGCAGGAGAACGTGCGGGCATTCCAAGGAACCATCCTGCCCCTGTTTGGCGTACGATTGCATAGCGTTCGGCAATGAGATGTACCTGAATTCCCGTGCCGAAAACGTGTGTAAGTCTACCTCATAGAATGAAAAGACGGCAAACCGATGCGACAAAATGAGATATTGCAGGGACACGGCCGCCCCGTTGTCTCTCTCTACGGAGCGGGGCGAGCGGAACCTCCCGCCGCGCGGAAACAGCAGCTCGCAGAGGAGCCCGCAGAACGCGAACCTCTGCCGTATGTCACCTATATACTGACGGGCATCAACGTTATTATATTTCTCATGATGATGGCGGTCGGTCATGGAAATGTCGACAGCGTTGCGGAGATGTTTGGGGCGAAAGTCAATGTGCTGATTCAGCATGGCCAGTGGTGGCGGCTGCTGACACCGATTTTCCTGCACGGCAGCTGGCTGCATCTCATCTCCAATTCGCTCTCCCTGGTGTGGTTCGGCAGCAGTATCGAAAGGCTCTACGGTGCGCGCAAATACCTGCTGATCTACGTTACCGCCGGTATCGTGGGGAATATCGCGAGTTATATTCACATGCCGGGACTGTCGCTCGGTGCCTCGGGGGCGATTTTCGGGCTCGTCGGGGCAGGTTTGATGTTTCCGATTCGTTTCCGCTCCCTGCTGCCCAAGGACGCTCCCCAGAAGATCCTCGGACAGATCCTGCCGATTGCAGTGATCAACCTGATTATCGGCTCGACGACACCTTCGATCGACAACTGGGCGCATATGGGCGGGCTGGCAGGCGGGGCGATCGTCGCTCTCTTCTTGATTCCGGATGCTCTGACGGATCGGCAGCCAAATCGCGCGCTTGGCGCGATGCTGTCGGCAGCGTGTATCGGCGCGATCCTGATAATTCTGCTGGCAGGTTTCAAGCAGTGGCAGTGGGCGGCGATCAATCAGCCGATGGAGACGTACGAGATCGGCTCACACGACGACCCCTGGTGGCGCGTCGGAGTGCCGACAGACTGGAAAGCGGTGCAGGGATCCCTTGCATGGAAGAGTCCAAAGGGGACGCGTCTGGATATAGTGGACAGCCTGGAGGATCCTCGCCTGCTGGAGGATGTGCAGGCGACAAGCCAGCGTGTAAAGCCGAACATAACCGTGGACGGACATCCCGGCTGGCAGATCCGAGCCAAACTCGGCAATGAAACGAGCGATCTATTTCTCGTTCCGATCTACGACCGCGTCGTCGAGTTCGTATTCCATCCTGCCGACTATTCCAGCAGCCAGTATATGAATGTCATCAATCAGATCCTTCGCAGTGTCCACTTCGATCATGCTCCGGCAGCTGTGCCGAAGGCGTCCTCTCCTCCGTAAACATACTGCCTGCCGCTGTCAGAGACAGGGGCAGGCAGCGTGCTTACACGATCAAAAAGCATCGGACGCAGGTTTCAGCGATCAGTTCCCGGACCTGAAACAGGTTCCATGAGCGTGACAGGAACTATGGCGCTGCCGCTGCCGGGGGAACTGAGCGTCAGCGTAAGGTCGGAAGCAGGGCGCGAAGCCAGGGAGATCGCCGCTGTCGTCTCGTGATCGGCGGAAACGGAAAGGCTGGACTCCACTACGCTGAATTTTTGATGCGCCACACGATAGTTTACGGAATCGATTTTGATGGCCGGTCCCTGGTTGGCCTGAAGGGTGAGGGTGAGGGTGCCGCCTCCCTGACCGTTGGGATGCCATTCCGCGCGCGCCGTCTGAAGCGCAGGAACGGCGCCGGTGGATGCCTTCTTCGGGCTCAGCATGTGCCACAAAGCGCCTGCCGGATCGAGAGAGGCGTGCTGAACATGCAGTTCGCCCATTCCAAACGCAGCGAGAAGCGCCAGTGCCGCGCCAGCGAAAACCGGGGAGCGCGGGAGAAACATTGCCCGCCAGTCCCAGCCCGTTCGCTGTCGCTGAGCAGTCTCCGCGATTTTAGCCTGTTCGATCCCGATGCGATGCATCAGGTTTTCATGGAAGAAGGACGGCGGCTCGACACTCGGGAGCGCTTCCAACGACGCCCAGACACGACGAAGCCCCGCAATCTCTGCACGGCATGTCTCGCAGGAGCGCGCATGATTTTCAAGACTGACGTTGAGAGCCGAATCAAGCTGATCCGCTAGATGATCGGAAAAAAGTTCCTGGGCCTGTTTGCACTGCATTATGATAGTCCCATCGCGTCGTAACGCGCCCTTGATCGCTTGTCCGACCGTATGCCTCGTTTGCAGGCACACGACCGGAACAGAATCAGTCGCTGAAGCTGCCAAGTTCTCTCCGAACGCTGCCGGAAGGGAAACCGATTTTGCGTCGTTCCCGTCTGTTTTTCGACGACATCTGTTTCAGAATAGTTCCTTGAGCGGCTCAAGTTTTTCTCGCAGGGTCAGACGTGCGCGATTCAGACGGGATTTTACGGTGCCGATCGGCAGGGACAGAACCTCGGCAATCTCGTCGTATGCGAGCCCCTCGGTATGGTAGAGGACGATCATGGTGCGCTGATAGTCCGGCAGAGAGGCTATCGCCTGCTGCAGCAGCGCCGTGCGTTCGTGAGCCTCGGCGATGACATCGGGGGTGGGGCCGGGGTCTTCGACCTGGCGGGAGACGCTGTTCTCGTCGAGTTCTATGTACTCTTCCAGAGAGAGGTGCTGCTTGTTGCGGGTGCGCTTGCGCCGGTCGAGGTAGACATTCGTGACGATGCGGAAAAGCCAGGTCGAGAAGTTGGCATCGCCGCGAAACATCTTGAGGGCTTGAAATACCCGTATAAACGACTCGACGACGATATCCTGGGCTTCGTCGTAGCTGCCGCTGAGACGGTAAGCGAGGTTGTAAACGCGCTTTTCATAGGTGCGAACGAGCGTGTCGAAGGCGTCATGGTCCCCGCGTTTACAGCGATCGATGAGCAGTTTGTCGTTGATGTCGGCCATAGGTTTAACGAGACGGGGAAGCGGCTTCGAGGGGCAGGTTCCGGCTTGACAGCCTCCTAACTCCTCTGTGCATGCGAATCGAGGTCAGCGGGAAGCTGTTTCCCGCAGGAGACGTTCTTCCTCCTGTGAGAGCGCGTGGCTGGCACGACCGTCGCGGATGGACTTCGCGTAGACGCGTACATCGCTGCGGCTGTAGACGCTGGTCAGAACCAAGCCGCTGCCCTGAGAGTCGAGTAACGCCAGGGAGAAACTCTGCTCGCCGCCCACATCGTCGAACGCATCGTATCGGATGAGATGCGCGTTACGCAGGCAGCTGGGCATCTGAGACTGGAGAACTGCGATGGTCTGCTCCAGAACGTCCATGCGGCGCGAGGCGGCCTGTACCATATCGAGATGCGCTCGGAGCATTTCCTCCAGATTGCCCTCGATGCCCCGAGTCATCCCGTGAATACGGCGCTGCAGCCCCCGAACACGCAGCATCAGGGCCAGCAAGCCGAACAAAAGCAGCAGCAGCAGACCTATCAGAACCAGTATCAGGATCGCGAGGGTGTCTCCCGTACGCAGACTATGTACAACGTTTTCGAACAAAATGCCTCTTTTTCCGGTGTCGGGTATACTCACCCTCACCACACACATCAGGGAGTATTTCCCATGCTTCGTCGCGCTCCGCGTCGTCAGACTGCGCTTATCGGTATTTTTCTGCTGCTCGTAGTCATGTTCCTCGTGCTGTTTCGTATGGGGGTCATACGCGGACTATCTATGACACCGACCTATGTCGATGGCCAGGTCGTTCTGGTGAGCCGCCGCCACGGTTACAGTCTGCCGCTGCGCCAAAACGATGTGGTGCTGCTGCGGAAGGATCGCGACGTCATCATTAAGAGAGTCTATCGTCTCGAAGGGGAGGAGATAGACGACGCCTTCCCTTATGTTCTCTCTACGACCTTGGCGAACGGCCTGGGCGACTACTACGAGCACAAAACAGAAGACGGACAGATACACTATTACGTACCGAAAGGCTACATCGTCGTGATCGGGGACAACCTGCGTGTCTCCGAGGACAGCCGCTATTTCGGCCCGGTTCCCGTGCGGGATGTTCTGGGTACTGCGGTGGCGTCGCCAGGCCCGCCCTTCTACGGTGGAAACCCTGCCAGGCAGTCCCGCGCTCCCAGGCATACTTCTTTGCCTCCCTCCGCCCCGCAGAGGTAGGTATTCTAGCACGTTCTCCCTGCAAAGTAAACACCGGCGGTATCGAAACCCAGGGGATGACCGCTCCCGCAGCCGGGCTGTCAGGGCGAAGGAGCTGCCGGAGGACGGAATGCCGTGTCCGCCAGAGGGACATTGAAACGAACCCGTGTGACGGTCTCGATGGTCTCTCCGGTAATAGGGTTCGTGGCGGCTCTTACAAACGGAATTTTTATACCGTCGACCGCCCGGTAGTCGCTGAAAGCCTCGCTTACAGGGAGGGAACCGACACCGGGGATCTCCATCGAAGTCAGCTGTTTGACAGGCAGATAGGTCTGTGCGGAGAGGTACAGCTGAACAGCACTGCCAGCCGGGGACGTCAGTTCGATGACATAACACGGCTCTGCTCCAGCCTTCGAACGCCCTGTGACTTTCACGGACTTGTATAGGCTCTTCCAATCGAGAATACGATAGAAGGCCATGCCGACTTTGGCTTCGGCGACCGCGCTTTTGGATTTTGGGGTGAGGGGCGAGAGGCTGTTCGACGCCGCTCCGGTCTGCCCATCGAAATAGTCGTGAGAGGTAAAGATACGCTTCTTCTGAGCGAACATAGACGTCTCGGCTGACTGTGCGCAGAGAGCCTTGCTTCGGACGATCATCGTTCCAGTGACGCCCTGCGTCGGACTTTCGATTGACGCCCTGCGTCGGACTTTCGATATGAATCTCCACGATCTGACTGCGATGGCGGCGCATCACAGCTTCCCCGCCTTCCGCTTCGATGTACTTCTGCATTACTTCCTCGATAGGAGGCAGGTCGGCGGCGGCTGGTGGGCTGCCGAACGTAAGTTCCAGGTCGCCCTGCGCGGCTGGCTGTTTCAGCGTCGCACCAATGACTTTACCGGCTGCATCGCGCCGGATGACGAACCCGAAATCCGCAGGCAGATTGATCACTCCGTAGGTGTCTTTCGCCTTTGCGAAGAGGGAATAGGCAGGCTGTCCGGGTACGATCAGCGCGGCCTTGCCTTCGCGCGCCGCGACCTCGAAAGTGACCGGCACACCAGCGGCCTTATAAGGGCCGAACAGCTCCTGCACCAAGGCGTCCGTGGCGTCGATTGCCTGAACGAAGACCGCCTGCTGACCTCCGGTTGTCCTGGCCATGCCGGCGCTATTCACGTCCGCCGAGACTGGATTCGGTGCGAGATTCTCCCACGCCGCCGTTTATGCGGTCTCACCGAGAGCAGAGGCGGTTACGTTGGTCAGCACGACGAACCCCAGATGCTGATCCGGCATCAGGGCGACTTCTGCATTGAAGCCGTCGATATTGCCGCCATGCTCTACGACTCTGTGTCCCTTCCATGACCGCAGGAACCAGCCATAGCCGTATTTCATATCGCCCGCCACGGTGATGCGCGGCACCGTCAATTCTGCAAAATTCTGTTCGGAGACCAGTCGTTTCCCGTTCCAAACGCCTCCGTCCAGCATGAACTGCACCCACTTCGCCATATCTTCGATATTGGAGTTGATTGCCCCAGCCGGTGCGCAAAACGCGATGTTCCGCATTTTGACGGGCGTATACTCCTGCTTCTCGCTGTCCCAATTATATCCCACAGCATGGTCGTCGGCTTTTTGCATCTCCTGGACCGTCGTGTTGGTATAGATCATACCGAGGGGCCGAAATATTCGTTTTGCTGCGACCTTTGTCCAGGCAGATCCCTGTGCTCTGCCGACGATCTGGCCTGCCGTCAAGTACATCAGATTCTGGCACTGAAACTTCTCGCCCAGCTTTGCGGTCGGTTTGACCTCTCCAAGTGCGCGGATCAGCTGTTCAGAATTAAGGGCTCCGGCAGCCCAGAGCAGTTCTGTGCGGGCCAGCCCAGATCGGTGGGAGAGAAGGTCGCTCAGGGTGATATGCTGGTCTGCGTCGGGATCCTGCAGGTGAAAATAAGGCAGATATTTCTTCGGGGAGTCGGTCAGCGCGAGTCTGCCGTCGTCTGCGCTCATCATGACCGTCATCGCAGTAAACGCCTTGGTGGAGGAGCCGATGGCAAAGAGTGTATGCGATGTGACGGGAAGCTGGTTCGCCGCATCGCGCACTCCGAAGCCGTGACTGTAGATAACTAGGAAAAACGAGGCGTTGTCTGCCGGCCGGAGCGGCGGGCGGAAAGGACCGTTCGGGAGTTCCGACGCGGCATGTTCCGCGCATCGTTGGGATTCTGAGTGGGCAGGAACTTCTCGATTCGCTTTGCACCTGCGGGCGGGGTGTATTGAAAAACGGCGCTGTCGATCGGTTTATCGATGGAGACGTTCTCATACGTCTCCGTGATTTTGGCGCCCTGCAGTCCCAGATCCTGCACGCATTTGCCTATTAGGTGGTCTTCGGTGTTGAAGTAGATCTCCGTCCGTTCCTGCCGGCCGAAAGGCATAGAGAGAACCTGCCATTTTTTGCCGCTTTCGGTCACGGTTCCGGGCCTGAGAGTCGCTTTCTCCAGACCCATTCGCACATCCTTGTCCGCCAGAGAGTCACCCTGAAGCATCAGCGCGATAATGTAGGTGGCCAGAGGCTCGAAAGTGACATCATCGACGATATTGATGCCCTTGAAGTCAGCAGGCGCATTTTGTTTGGTGTACTGGCGTGTCTCGCCGGTCTCATCGCCTCGGAAGTTGATGAAAGTCTTCCCGTCCGAAACAGCGGCTGCAGTCGGCTGCGTATCGTTTTTATAGGCAAACTTATTGGGACGCTCCAGCGCCAGAGTATAGCGATTCTCCCGTTTGCGGACGATACCGGTCGCCGGATCCGTGAACTCTATGACGAACAGCGCCGTATGCCGATAGCTTTTCATCTTTTTGTAAACTTCGGCAGACTGCTTGATAAGAGCAGCCACATCCGGTTTGAGACTGTTCTTTTTAACTGCCGGCGGATCTGCGAGAGCCAGCTGTATTGCACCGGGCAGAGCAAAAGCCGCCAGTACGATGCTCAGGACTGCCTGACGATAGAGATGCATAAGAAGTGTCCTTTCTAACACTATCGGCGGTTTCCAAATCTCTCCCGCAGTCCCGTGAGGATCAGCAGGAGCCTGACCTGAGAAGCCCGCCACGGTCGGCAAACCGCTGCGGTCGAAAATGGAAAGAGGGCCGCAGACGCGGCCCTCTTTTCCGAGATGGGATGTCCGTATCATGACGACTCCGGCGCCTCTTCGGCTGCGTTAATCGCCTCCAGACGCCGCTCATATTTTTCCAGCTCTGCCTGAAGCAGAGGATAGAGTTCAGGATCCGTTTCCCGGGCTTCCGCTATGGCCGTTAACAGCACCTCATAGCCTTCGATCGCGCAGTCTTCCAGAGCGAATTTACGCGCTCTGGCTCCGATCTTGAAAGCCCGCATCTCTTTCATCGTTGGCGCAGGTTTTGTCATAGGGATGAGTCTTGGATTAATCCGGCTCGGATTCGTCATGGAACCGGAAAGGCTCCGGCAGAGCGATCACCGGCTCCGCTTTTTCCGCGACCGTCTCACTTTTTGGCTCGATGGGCGCAGAGACCGGCGCGAAATCTGCGAGGAACACCTCGTCCGGGGCAGCTCCGGAGGCGCTGTCAGGAACGTTCTCATCGTCTTCCAGGGGTTCTTCGGTGCCGTCCGGCAGGCGGTTGCGTCCCCGGCCTCTTCCGCCTCGGCGGCGGCGGCGGCGGCCATTACCGGTGAGATCGCTCTCTGTATCGGCCAGCGACGGCACGATCCCGCCGCCCCCTGCCGGCGGCACGGAGGGCGCGTTGGTCAGATCGAGGGAGGCCAGTTCTACCTCCGCGCTCAGGGTGACGGCCTCGATCTCAAGAGGGTC
>JAYTGR010000330.1:0-5816 GCA_043733205.1 Chthonomonadaceae bacterium | reverse complement strand
CTCTTTCCCACCGCATAGAAAAGCAGCGCAATGAACCTTTTGCCACTGGAAATACTGCCTTTATGGGCGACAAGTCTGCTGGCGCTCTCCCTGCTGGGGGGCGGCAGTTATCTGATTTGGGGCTGGGCCGCGCGATTTCTCGTCGGCCCGTCCTCTCTCGTCGCCGGTATCGTCATGCTGGTTCTGGCGCTCACCGTGCGGCCGCTGGCCTTTCTGCTGTGCGAACGCAAATCGCTCTGGAATCCGCCGCTGCCGATCGAGAGCGACAGCAGCTGGCGGATCGAGCGGCCGGACGGGACCGTGCTCTCGGTAGAGGCGCATGGTCCGGAGAACGCACCGACTATTTTGCTGACGCACGGCTGGGGGCTGAACAGCACGGTCTGGTGTTACTTCCGCAAGCATCTGGCGGGGCCGTTTCGGCTGGTGGCCTGGGATCTGCCGGGCCTGGGGCGATCGACCCGGCCCAAAAACGGCGACTACAGCCTGGAGAAGATGGCGGCGGACCTGGAGGCCGTCCTCGTCTCCTGCGGCGAGCAGCCGGTCATTCTTTTGGGCCACAGTATTGGAGGAATGATCACCCTGACTTTCTGCCGTCTTTTCCCGCAGCATCTCGGCGGTCGTGTCGCCGGACTGGTGCTGCAGAACACGACCTATACCGATCCGCTCCAGACGATGAACGGCGGCCGCCTGATGCGCGCCTTGAAAGGCCCGGTGCTCACGCCTCTGCTCTATCTGCAGATCGTTTTTTCCCCCTTGCTCTGGGCCGTTAATCTCCTGAGTTACCTGCTCGGCACCGCGCATCTGATCACGCATCTGACGCAGTTCGGCGGCGGCGAAACCCCGGAGCAGCTGGAGTTCGCAGCCCGCTTCAACCTGCCGCAGTCCCCGGCGGTCTTGGCGCGCGGTATCCTGGCGATGTTCCGCTACGATGCCACAGCGGTGCTGCCGACCATCCCGGTGCCGACGCTGATCTGCACGGGAGGCCGCGACCTCCTCACCAGCGCCGAGGCTGGCAGGACGCTGTGCGAACAGATCCCCCACTCCCAGGCGCTCCATATCGACTCGGCAGGCCACCTGACCCTGCTGGAACACAACGAACGCTTTTGCCAGGCTGTCAGTGCCTTCGGCTCCTCCTGCCTGCACTCGGAACCCTCCTGGGCACAGACCCATCCCTAGCCGAACAGGAGTTCTTTTGAAGCGATTTTTCAGGGGAACAAAGGCATTCGCCGCCTCGTCCTGTCAATCGTTTGCAGCATGCTCTGTCCTGAAGCAGCGTATTCTGTCTCGAAAGGAAATCGACGTATCATGAAGCTGTCAACGCTCAACGACCTCTATGTCGAGGAACTCAAAGATCTCTACAGTGTGGAGAATCAGATTCTCAAGGCGCTCCCGGATATGGTCGAAGCGGCCACCGCGCCCGACCTTAAAGCCGGCTTCGAGGCCCCTCTTCGCCAGACGCAGGAGCATGTCTCCCGCCTGGATCAGATTTTCGATAAGCTCGGTAAGAACCCACGCGGCAAGCACTGCAAAGGCATGGAGGGGATTCTGGCGGAGGGCAAGGAACTGCTCAAAGAGAAGTCCGAGCCGGAGGCGCTCGATGCAGGGCTGATCACGGCGGCGCAGCACGTGGAACACTACGAGATCGCCGGTTACGGCACTGTCCGAACCTACGCGAAACTCCTCGGAGAGAACGAAGCGATGGCGCTGCTGCAGCAGACTCTCGATGAGGAGGAGCAGACCGACCAGAAGCTGACCAAACTGTCGAGTAAGATCAACGTCGAAGCCCTGTGACGCATCGACCGAGTACTCAATAAGAAAGCCGGAGCCGAAGTTAATTCGCTCCGGCTTTTACACTTTTCAGCAAGTGAAGAGCGCTTATAGCCTCCTGCTATGCGAACAAAAGCACGGCAGCATGCGTGTCCCATCTGGGTGGCAGGCGGCACGGTTTCTTCGGAACAATCCGTCATCGTATTGCGTCTGTCTGCTGATGCAGTCAGACTTATTCAGGCGGGCGGCCAGACAAGTGGCGCTTGGTGCTCATTATCGGCTTCTGACCAAAATGGCCTGCTGTGCTCCGGCCGTATCCGTTCTGCAATTGGCACGTCTCTGCACTATTCTGTACTCTCTATACGCTCTATACGCTTTCAGTCCGTTGCGGAAAGAGTTCGCCGGACAGAGCGACCCTATAGAATCTATGAACCTGGAGGTTTATGATGGCAAATCTGATCTGGAGTGTGATCGTGGTGCTGTTCGTCTTATGGCTGCTGGGCTTCGTGCTGCATATCGGCGGAGCGCTCATCCACCTCGTACTCGTCGTAGCCGTGGTGCTGCTGGTCTTCAACCTGCTGACCAAGGGCAAAGCTACTCTGTAGCGTGCGCCAGGGAAAAAGGCTTGGGAACGCCTACAGGGCAGCAGAAAATTTCTGCTGCCCTGCAGACATTGAAAGATCTGATGGTGCAAAGATCTCCGCTAAAACCACTCTTTGGTTCCCAGGACGTAGGTCGCCTGAAAGTCGGCATCGGTCTTGCTGAAGTAGAGACAGCCCTCCACGATGCCGACAAGCCCTGTAATAAAAATGCCGGCTCCGCAGGTGAGAACGGTGCCGAGAAGCAGCATCAGGCCCTGCGTCTTCAAGCCAAGCATGAATTTATGTATGCCGAACGCTCCCAGGAAAATCGCGCAGAGAGCGATGGTCGTGCGATCGCCCTGTACGACCCGCGAACCTGGGTTTCCGCCGACCAGGGACTGGCCGAATCGAGACAGCTGGTCTGCCGACTGTTTCCAGGGCTGCTGCGGGGGCGGGGGCTGTGGGCCTCCCTCCCAGGGCTGCTGCGGGGGCGGCGGCGGGCCGCCCTCCCACGGTGGACGCGGAGGGGGCTGAACCGGCGGCTGCCAGGCGGGCGGGGGATTCATGGGCAGGGAAGGCGTGGTCGGGGGGGGCTGCTGCCAGGGCGGCGAAGCGCCCGGACCTGGATCTGCCCGGACGGCAGGCGGCAGGTCGAGACAGCGATCTGCGAGGGGAAGGACGTTAGACTCCGGCGGTCGCATCGCTTCGGGCGGAAGAGGCAGGCCCATGGGCACCGGCGGTGAGGCCGGAAAGAAGTTTCCACACCGCAGGCAGTGGGGCGCATCCTGAGCTGCCGACTGCCCGCAGATCTGGCACATCTTCATGGACGGGTTTTGCATAAGTGCCTCCTCCTTCGTGTACGGCCCGAATTCAGCGTACAGAGCGGTCTTTCATTGTGTACGGTCGCTGTCAGCCCCGAACAGCATGCGATAACTGCCGCCTTCTTCGGTACGCGTCAAGCCATTTCCTGCATTTTCATGCGCTGTCTTTTCCCAGGCAGGAATCGGCGTCTCTTACAGGGAACCACGTGACAGCAGCTGTCGATGGGAGCCTCCTGCGTCTCCCCCTTCCGGCTGCTGCGCACACGCGCCGTCTCGTCCGGATGCCGATGCGGCGCGGCACAGGGTTATCGGCCCGAATCACTGCGGAGTACAGGCATGGACAAGCGCGAAGCGATAGAGAATATTCCCCCGGAAGCGTGGCAGCAGCGCCGCGGAGGCGCCGGCTACTTTGCCCTCTGGGATCTGCACCCGAAATGGATGGCAGCCTGCTTCGATCTCGACTATCAGCGGGTCTATCGCGATACCGATCCAGGGGGGGACCAGGCCGGTAATTTCGGCTTTCTGAGGCAGGACTCCGCCTATGAGTTCGTGATCTTCAGCCGGGCCGCTCCGCTGTACTGTTATGAGTTCACCTGGATCCGCAGCGGCGCCAGCGTTCAGCCGCTCTTGAACGGAACGCCGTGCCCAAACGCGACCGTCTCTGCGCTCCCGGCCGACCCCGGCGCCATCGTGCTGCAGAACCCCGCGCTCGAAGAGACGATTCAACTCAGCCTGGAGACGCTGGAATCCGGGTCGGCGCAGGCCAGGGCGGCGCGCGAAGCCACGGCCATCGAACCATGGAAACGGGCATTCTCCTGGTATACGGTGGTGCGGACGAACGATCCGGAAACCTATATGCGCCGGCTGCATCAGAATTTTCGGCACTTCCTGGATACTGTGCCCGCAAACTCCTATTCCCAGGAACAGATCCAGTACTTTCAATCGCAGCGACTGCTGCCCGAAACCCTGCCCGACGTGGGGCCGGAGCACATGCCGCAGATCGTCGCGGACATCAAGACCCAGCAGCGACTCTTCAACACCCCACAGGCAGGACAGGTTCCCCGGATTTTCCGAGTGCTCGATCCGGATCGCCTGGAAGCCATCGATGCGCAGGCATTGATCCTGATGGGCGCTGTGAAAGAGCTGCTGGGGTTCATCGATCGGGAACTGCTCAAACTCGGGATGACGAATCCGGAGATCAAGAAGCTGTGGAACACGCCGAACGGCCGTACTCAGATCATGCAGCATCCTGCCGTCGTCGCCCTGCTGCAGCATCCGCAGGCTCAGCGCGAGCAGCAGGAGAACATGGAAAAGGCCATGCGCACTCAAGGCGCGATGAACGGCAACCTTGCCGACATCGAGGCGATGCTTGCGAACCAGAAGATGATGCAGATGTGGAGCGGCATGATGCCGATGAACATCGGGGGTCCGCCTATGCCTGCCTGGCAGATCTACCGTCCCTTCGACCCGAATGCAGCGCAGGCGGGCGGGTTCGATCTCAATTCCGTCGTCAAGAAATTGGGCTTCTAGCCAGCATCAGGAGACTTTCCATGCCCAGCGAATCTGCGCCCTTCGTTCTGACCAGCCCGCCTCTGCCCTACTATCGTCATGTCGTGTCGGCCATGGCGGAAGGAGTGCCGGGCGTGCAGGAAGCGGAGGTTCCCGCTCCTATGTTTTATGGCGTGACCGGGTTCCGGGTTCCGTCGCTCGCCGTCGCGCCGACCGGTTACACCCAGTCTCCGGAGACCCTCGTTCAGCAGATTCTCTATCGCTTCCAGCGCTATGCACGCGAACTGCACAGCCCGGAAAATCGCGTCTCCGTCGCGCTGCAGCTGATGGCTCATCCCGAGCGTTCTACGATGGGTTCGCAGGTGAGCATGGTCGTGCTCTGCCGCACGGCGGAAGAGACCGCCGCGCTGGCCTCCGCGACGGCGGCGCGTGCAGGGCAGCATACGTTCAACCACTTCCCCAAGGAGGGACTTTTCTCCTACGGCACTCCTCTCTGGCTCCCGGAAGCCGCCCTGCGCCGCGCGATGTTCCTGCCGGACGCGGTTCCGAACGTGGATATGGTCGAACTGCGCAAGCATCAGGAACGCCAGATCTGGGACCGCCGCGCACATACCCAGTATATCCAGTACGTGCCGCATCGGTTCTGGCCGGATGCCCAGATGGATCCCTGGCTGGTGCTCATCGAGAACCTCTCGCACGCGTCCAAACCGGTTGCCATTCGTGTGGAGATCATTCCCACGCGGATCGAGGAGACGAATGGACTGGAAGATTTCGCGACCGCCGGCCGGTGGTTCGGGCTGATCGACGAAGACTTTACCCGCCTGGCCTCGAAACCGGATGTCGAGATTCAGGATGCAAAGACCGGTGCGTTTCGCGAAGAGGGCATGCGTATAGAAACGAAGGCGGCTATGGCGAGCGCCGCGCGAATCGCCTACATCAAGCGCGGTAAGCATGCCTACGACCGCCTGCTGGAGAACGCGGATCAGCTTTTTGTCGTGCGTGTACTGATCGCTGCCGAGGACGAAGTGCCGAACGACCTCGTGCAGAGCGTGCGCACGGCCCTCTCCTCCCCTTCGCCGACGACCCAGGATGTCGCGATGGGCTGGATAAGGCCGGAGGTCGTCCGCCCGAAGCCGGC
>JAYTGR010000329.1:0-2009 GCA_043733205.1 Chthonomonadaceae bacterium | reverse complement strand
ATCCCCTGCCCGGTATCGACGACGGTTCGGCCTCGTACCAGGATTCGATGGGCATGCTCTGTGTGGCGGCGCGTTACGGAACCCGCGTGATGATCGCGACACCGCACCGGTACTGGGGGGGACGCGAGAACACCCCGGATCTCCTGCGCCGCCTGACTGCCGAAGTTCAGACCGAACTTCGGCAGCGGAAGGCTGGCCAGCGCATCTCCCTCCTGCCGGGGCAGGAGATCCCTCTGCGCCTGGAGACGGCGGAAGAGCTTCTGGACGGCAAAGTGCTGTCTCTGGGCGATGCGGGCCGATACTGCCTCGTCGAGCCCCCATTCGACAATCTGCCCAGCTGGATCGCAGACGCGCTGGCGCGCATCGTTGCAGTCGGTATTCGGCCCGTACTGGCGCATCCGGAGCGCAACGCCGTCGTCCAGCGCGATCCCGCACTGGTGCGCGAGTACGTCGAGGCGGGCGCGCTGCTGCAGCTGACCGCCATGAGTATAGAAGGCGAGAACGGCAGTCGGGCATTCTCCGCAGCTACCTGGATTTTGGAGCAGGGGATGGCAGGCGTCGTCTCCTCCGACAGCCACTCCCCGACCTGGCGTCCCCCGACCCTGCGCGGCGCTTACCGCCGCCTCATCGCAATGTTCGGCGTCGAAACAGCCTATCGTCTTTGCGCCGCCAACCCCGCCGCCATCGCGGAAGGCCGCCCCGTACACCTGCCCGGTTATCTGACCCCCGGCGACAGCAAAATCGGCTAACCCGCGATCTGAACGCGCAGTCCGGCGGCTTCGAGTTCGAGGCGGTCTTCTGCGGTTGCGCCCGAATCGGTGATGAAGAGGTCGGCGGCGGACAGGGAGGCGACGCAGGCGAAGGCGACCTGGCCGACCTTGCTCGAATCGGCGACCGCGACGGCCTGTTTGCCCTGCTCCATCATCTTGCGTTTGACCTGGGCGGCATCGAAATCAACGACCGTAAAGCCCGCAGAAGGGTGAACGCCGCTGACGGCCACGAACGCGCGGTCGCAGCGGATCGGCTCCAAAAAGTGCGCGGCGAGCGTGCCGAGAGTCGCGCAGCGGCGCGACTGCAGCGTGCCGCCGATCACGATGGTCTCGATGTTGTCGTTTTCCGCCAGTACCTGCGCCGAGGTGAGCGAGTTGGTGACGACCGTCAGGCGATAGAACTCTTTCAGCAGCAGGGCGATCTCGTGGCAGGTCGTGCCGGCGTCCAGCAGCAGCGTCTCCCCTTCGTGGACCAGGCCGACAGCGGTGCGGGCGATCGCGCGTTTCTCCTGCTGCCGCAGCACGGCGCGCTCGGCATAGGGCGGCTCGTAAAGGGTGTTGCCGATGGCGAGGGCGCCGCCATGCGTTCGGCGCAGCAGAGACTGGTCTTCCAGCCGTGAAAGATCGGTACGGATCGTAGGCGGGGAGACACGAAAAGTCAACGTCAGTTCTTCTACCGTGACTTTGCCCTTCTGCCGCAGCAGATCGAGAATGGCCCTCTGGCGCTCCTCGGCAAATAGTCCGTTCTGAGGTTCCCGCTCACCCGCTTCGTTCAAGCCTGTTCTCATTTCATCTATCGCAGATTTGACATCGCCGCCATATCATGACAAGGCGTTCCTACGCGTCTATGATAGTGGGAAGAGCCGCCTCTTGTCAAGAGGAGGGGGCGGGGGGATAGGCCAGGGCGTGGAGGGCACGCGCTGTCGAGAGGATCGGCTGAGCGGCCTCGACGCCGGCCCGCCAGTGTATGGGGACTGCGTCCAGGCCATGCAGTGCACCGGCAAGCGCGCCGACCATGCAGGCGATCGCTTCGGTGGACCCCGCCGTATGGGCGGTGACGCTCCGCAGCAGCGCCTCGAAGTCGTGCGGGGAGTGCGCGATGCAGAAGAGCGCGCAGGGCACCGCTTCGCGGGACCAGCCGGTGGTGCCGAGAACGCGAACCGCCACTGTAAAATCCACTTTGTCGTCGAGCAGCGTCCTTGCGAGGACCAGGCAGCGGGCAAACTCCGCAAAGCGCGG
>JAYTGR010000328.1:0-5821 GCA_043733205.1 Chthonomonadaceae bacterium | reverse complement strand
CTGCTCCTGCTGCAGGATCAGATTCTCCTGATGCAGCTCCCACGCTTCCGGATAGTCCGCCATCGCCCAGCAGAGATCCCCCATGGCTTTCAGCGCCTTGCTGCGCAGCGGAGGAGGCGCGTCCGGATTCTCGGCGAGGGCCGTGCGCAGGCACTCCCTTCCCTCGCGGATATGGCCTCGGATATACCAGAAGCCTCCCAGAGCCGCCGCGATTCGCAGGCGCTCCAGTCCGCCCCCGGAAAGACGCAGCGCGCTGCGCAGGTTCTCGATTTCCGCTTCGAGACGCTGCAGCCACTCGCTCTGTTCGGGACCGCGCAGAGGCGTCTCCCCCTGCTCCGCCAGGGCGACGCACCAGTCACGATACCGCTCCGCGATGCGTCGGGCCGCTCCTTCGGCGGTCAGCTTTTCGGCGGCATATTGGCGCAGTGTCTCCAGGAGGCGATAACGCTGTTCCGGCCCGTGCGCCTCGGCAATGACCAGCGATTTTTCGACCAGCAGGGTGAGCAGATCGAGAATGCCGTCGGCATCCAGGCCGTCGCCGGCGCAGACCTGCTCGCAGGCTTCCAGGGTCCAGCCACCGGTGAAAAGACAGAGGCGATGAAGAAGGATTACTCTGGACAGGACCGATGCCTGTCTCCCCGCAAGCCGTCCTGCAAAGGCTGCGCGAATTGCTGCCGGACTTATTCGCCAACATCCTCGATCAAGTTCTGCCCTTGATGCAGCAGAGATGGAAGAAGCGGCAGTGCCCGCTTCCCGAGGCGCTCGCCTGGGCGACCCAGCGCTTTTCTGCTGAAAGCGTTCTACCGGCCTGGATTGCCAAGGCGGATGTAATGACCGAAGAGATTAAGGGTGGTTCCGCCGCTTCCAGTCTGCCTGCCGCTGCCGGTGCCGATTGACCCTGAAGACGCATTGCCGCCGGTGGTAACCGATCCCTGTCCCAGGCCCCCGGAACCGTTGGAGTGTGCGCGTCCCGAACGGCTGCCGTCGTCGCCGTTCGGGTCTATCGTGACCGGAACTCCGAACAGGCCGTTCAGCACCCGCAGCAGATCGAACGTCTGCACGTTATGGACATCGACATCCTCCTGCACTGTCGTGGGCGGAGGCGGCAGGACGGACTCGCCGGGCGGCTGCGGTGTCACAGGAGGGGCTTCCGGAAGGGGTGCGACTCCCTTCGAGAAATGATACACGCCCTTTTCGACGGTGTACTGCACGGGAATATCGCTGACGCGCATAAGCACATCCAGCGCAGTCTGCAGTTTCACATTCGCCACATGGCTTGAAAGCAGGGCGTTCTTGACGTCCGTGTCGATACTGAACTCCGCGCCGACGCTCTTGAGCAGCCTGGGTATGACCACCACCAGCCTCTCTGACGTGGCATCGACACTGACTTTCATGTCCGCAAATTTAGATGCCCCGGACGATCCTGCGCCGCTCCCTGCTCCAGGCATGCCTGCCGACCCTGCCTGAGCCAGCGCCGCGCCGCCGGACATCACCCACAGGAGCGCCAATGCGCTTCGACCGCCGACCAGTCCCAGAATACGAGTCTGCATGAGTTCGTTCCTCCCGCTTCAAAAAGACCATCTAGCCCGATTATAACACAGTTCAGGACCGGACGCCAATCCGCCCGTAAAAGTTTGTCGAACGGCTCACGCGGCCATCTGACTGCGCATCAGATCGGCATAAAACCCATCGCGGCGCAGCAGCTCTGCGTGCGTACCCTGCTCGACGATACGGCCGTCCTCCAGAACCACCACGCGATCCGCGAGCTTGACCGTGGAGAGGCGCTGAGCGATCAGGAAGGTCGTGCGGCCCTGCATCAGGATCGCGAGGGCACGCTGGATAGCGGCTTCGGTCTGGGTGTCCACGCTCGCCATCGAGTCGTCGAGGACCAGCACTTTTGGGTTCATCAGCAGGGCGCGGGCGATGGCCATACGCTGTTTCTGCCCGCCCGAGAGGGTGATGCCGCGCTCCCCGACCATCGTGTCGTAACCATCCGGGAGAGAGACGATGAAATCGTGAATCTGCGCGGCTTCGGCGGCAGCCTCGACCTCGGCGTCGGTGGCGTTCGGTTTGCCGTAGGCTATATTGGCGCGCAGGGTCTCGGAGAACAGAAAACTCTCCTGCGCGACAATGCCGATATTGGCGCGCAGCGATTCGAGGGTGACCGTGCGCAGATCGTGCCCGTCCAAAAAGATGTGGCCTTCCGTGGGGTCGTAGAAGCGGGGGAGAAGCTGGAGAATGGTGCTCTTGCCGCTGCCGGTCGCGCCGAGGATCGCGACGGTCTCGCCAGGACTTACGTGCAGCGTGATTCCCTGCAGAACCGGGGCGTCGTTCGCCGTGTAGCGAAAGCCTACGTTCTCGAACTGCACTTCGCCCTCGACATTGGTGAGCGGCACGGCGTCCGGAGAGGTCTGCACTTCGGCCTGCATATCCATGATCTCGAAGATACGCGCGCCGGAAGCGACAGCGTTCTGCGTGGTGTTCAGCATCGAGCCGAGCGAGCGCACCGGCCAGATCAGCTGGAACAGCAGCAGGTTGAACTGCACCAGCTGTCCGATCTTCAGCGTGCCGTGCATCACCTGCCAGCCGCCAAAAAGGAACACTGCCGTCGCGCCCACTGCCGTCAGAAAGTCCAGGAGTGGGGAGTAGAAGGCGTTGATTCGCGCGGCTCCGAGGTTCAGGTTCGAGAGGGAGCGGGCCTCTTTCGCCACACGCGTCCGCTCGAAGCCTTCGCGCGCGAAGGTCTTGACGAGCCGAATCCCGACGATGTTCTCCTGCAGGGCGGTCGTCAGGTTCGCCGTCTGCTGCTGGACTGCCGTGTAGGTCGGGCGCAGTTTGCGGCTGTAGACCACGCTGGTCGCTACCATCGCTGGCAGCGTCACCATCGCGACCACCGAGAGCAGGGGATTGATATGGAAACAGAGCGCCAGCACCCCGCAGAACACCACGACATTCGACAGGATGGTGGCCACGCCGAAGCCGAGGAAGCGGCGCAGGGCATCCACGTCGCTGGTCGCCCGCGACATCAGCTGCCCCGTCTGCGCCTGATCGTAAAACCGGAAGGAGAGTCGCTGCAGATGGTCGAACAGACGGTTGCGGATCTGGAAACAGGTTCGCTGCGCGGAGCTTTCGATGAAGTAGACGTTCAGAAAGATCGTGACGCTGCGTCCCAGCGCCAGCAGCAGGACGGCGGCCGCGAGGCGCACCAGCATTTTCGCGTCGCCCCGGGGGAGCGCCACGTCGATCGCCCGCTGAATCAGCACCGAGGGCAGCAGTCCGGAGAAGTTGTTGAGCAGTCCGAACAGCACCCCCAGCGCCAGTATGACGCGCTGAGGCCGGCACGCCGCCAGCAATCGTCGCAAAACCTCCATCGAACGCCACCGCCTCTGACAAGTTGGTTCCAGTATACCTGAAACGCCCGGAACCCCTCCGGCCTGCCATTACGTCTAGTGTACACAAGGGGCCTGCCGCCCCGGTGCCTGACCGCACACTGTGCCGGTTGAAAAGGAGAACGCATTGAAGCTGGATCAGATTGTCCGCGACTATGGCGGTCCGAAAGGTTTCTGGGATCGCCTCAAGAGCATCTCTGTGGCCGAGGTCGCGCGAGAAGCCGCCCGTCCCTTGAATATTGCCGTGATCGGCGCGCCGGATGTCCGGGCCGAAGCGCATCAGGCGCTCTGTTCGGATCCGGGCTCCATCGCTCTGCGGGGCGCGGCCATGCCTGCCGCGCCTGCCCTGCACGGCTACGACGCCTTCACGGCCGAGGCCAGCTTCCCGAATCAGCCCGGCATCTTCGATTTCGTTCTGGATCTCGGCAGCGGCTCGCGGGACGGCCTGCCGGCAGGAACCACGGTCTATTCGATCCGCGATCTCGGCGGCTGGGAAGCGACCCTCGACCGCATCGTCGAAGACCGCCCGGACATCGAACTGGCCCTGGCCCGCAGCTTCCCGATCTTCCGCACCCGTGTGGCGCAGCGTATCATCAACGCCACCGCTCTGACCAACGCGCAGTTTACGCTGATCACAGGCATCGCCGCCGCCTTTCCACTGCTGTCCTTCCTTCTGCCCATCAACAGCCTGAGCGATATCATGATCCTGACCAAAAACCAGATCATGATGACCCTGCGTCTTGCCGCCGCCTACGGCCTGGAAGTGGACTACAAGAGCCGCATGAAAGAGGTCGCTCCGATTCTCGCCAACGCGTTCGGCTGGCGCGCCATCGCCCGTGAACTCGTCGGCGCCGTGCCCATCGTCGGCGTCCTCGCCAAGCCCGCCATCTCCTACGCGGGCACCGTCACCGTCGGCAAAGCCGCGCAGTTCTACTACCAGACCGGCGAGAACATCTCCGCCGCCCAGCTCCGCCGCATCTACAAGGACGCCTACGCCGTCTCCCGCGAAAAACTGCGCGCCCTCTCCGCCAATGTCCGCTCCAAACGCAGACAGGACAGGCCGGAAGCCGAACTCCCTCAGCTCTCCGCCCCACCCCTTCAGCTCAACGACATCGAGTACATCGAAGAAAACACCGACAGAGAACGGGAGGAAGTCCTCAGCGTCTCAAACGATCGATCCGCTTCCGAGGATCACGCCCTGAACAGCTGAGTATTCGCGCGCTTGTGCTGCAGACTGCTGGAAGGGGACCGTTTAAAACCGTGTCGATGGCACCGTGATTCTATTCCGGGAATCAGTGGTCACGGCGGTCGTCACCATCTTCCGCGTCCTTTTCATTGTCATTGTCTGACAGCAGGAACCGGTGTATCCGCGCACTGCTGTCAGCGTATTCCCCGGAGTATAATGCCCTCCCACCAGGAACTGATCGCGGCGCGGGATGCCGTCGCCGCCCAGCATCCCGCGCTGCGCGTGGTGGAAGCCCACCTCGGCAGCCTGGAATACGATGTGGACGAGATCGCGAAACGTTTCGACCAGCACCCGAATTTCGTGGTGGATATATCGGCGCGACTCACCGATTTCGCCCTGCAGGACACCGCCAAGGTGCGCCGGTTCTGCACCGAATATCAGGACCGCATCTTATGGGGCACCGATCTCGTGACAGGCGCGGTCTCCAAAATGCCTCCCGAAAAGCAGGCCGGTTTCCTGAAATACGCCGAAGAGACCTATCGCGAATATACCGAGTTCTTCGAGAGCGACGGCGACGTGAAAATAGGACGGCATACCGTGCAGGGCCTGGGACTGCCGGAAACGATCCTGGAAAAAATTTACCTCACGAACGCCCAGCGCTGGTATCCAGGCATGTAGTCCGGTCGCCTCCGCTCCGCAGGCATCAGATTCTGGAATCATGTGTATCTGCATGGAGATGGGCTTCGAAATAGTCTGCGGCAGCTCGGGGACATCTGTCGTCTTCCGACCCTGCAAACGCCGTTACGGCTGGCGGCGCGGTCACAAGCCGTTAGATCTGTGAATAAGGGGCCGGGCGCAGAATCACGCTGGTGATGTTGGAAACTTCCTCCTGGAACTCCGCCGTCGCGGCCATCTTCTTAAAGTCTGCATCGGCGCGGAAAGCGTTCCAGTACTTCTCGCGGGCCGCCATGTCCTCAAATCCCAGCATGTAGGTGATCTGCGGCAGATTGGCGCCGATCAGCGCCTCGGAGAAAAAGACCGTCTGGAACCCCGCCCGCTGGAACACAGCGATCTCGGCGTCGTTAAAGGCGGCTATCTTGCGCGTATGGGTCTTGTCAGTAGGGTTGGCATAGATGCGCAGTTCGAACAGCCGTGGACCGTTGGCGGCGGCCGCCGCAGAAGGCGTCAGTTTCGGCAGGCCTGTAAACGCCTTGAGCAGCGAACTCTCCATACGCACATACGCGGG
>JAYTGR010000327.1:0-2011 GCA_043733205.1 Chthonomonadaceae bacterium | reverse complement strand
AGCGGATGACGTTGCCGGTCTCCATGGCGTGGAAGGCCTCTTCGACCTCGTCGAGGGTAATGACGTTCGAGACCATGCCGTCGAGTTTGAGCTGACCGTCCAGGTAGAGCTGGGCGAGGAGCGGAAAATCATGCGAGGGGAGCGTGTCGCCGGCATGGCAGACGCAGATGCCGGTCTTGTTCCAGTAGACTCCGGTGGACATGTCGCCGAGGTTCAGGGTGACGGCATCGGAGGCGGCCGGGAAGCCGATGGTCGTGGCCGTGCCGTTGTACGCAAGCATTTTGACGGCCTGCTCGATGCAGGCGGGGATTCCGGTGGCCTCGTAGGCGAACTCCACACCGCCGTCCCAGCCGTCTTCTGTGAGAGCACGCACCGCCGCGACGGGATCGCCGTCTTTAGCGTTCACGAAGTGGGTGGCACCGTACTCCTTCGCCCAGTCCAGTTTGACGTGGTTGACATCGACGGCGATAATCATTCCAGCATGGGCCAGCCTCGCGCCCTGGATCACGCTCAGCCCGACGCCGCCGCAGCCGATCACGGCGACACGCGCGCCGGGCCAGACCTTCGTCGTGTTCATCGTCGCGCCGACGCCCGTGATGACGCCGCAGGCGATCAGGCAGGCCTTGTCGAGCGGCATCGCGGCAGGCATTTTGATAGCGGCTTTGCTGTGTACGACCGTGTGGGTGCTGAAGGTGCCGCAGCGCAGCACCTGCGAACAGAGCGCGCCGTCGCGCTTGCGCCGAATCCGCTGTTTCGGCTTCAGGGCCGCATAGCAGTGGCGGGGATCGCCGCGCCGGCAGGCGGGGCACTGTTCGCAGGGCGCGCGATAGGCCAGCACGACCGGATCGCCCACCTTCAAGTGCGTGACGCCTTCCCCGACCTGCTCCACATAGCCCGCCCCCTCGTGCCCCAGCACGATCGGAAACGGCATCCCGTTGCCTTTGAGGTTCTTGATGGTCAGGTCCGTATGGCAGACCCCGCTCGCCACGATCCCTACCAGAACCTCGCCCGGTCCTGGGGCTTCGATCGTGATCTCTTCCACCTTGGCGGGGGTTCCCGCCTCGTTTAATAAGACCGCACGGCCTTCCACAGTCGGCATCGCAGTGTTCTCCTTCTTCGGATATCCGAGCTCCGCGTAGAACGCAGGCCGTTCGGTGCGCACATCGTCAGCTATGTTCGTACAGGAAGCTGCATTTTCCTGCATTGACTGCGAACAGGCAGGCCGGAAGAAAGGAAAGCACAGGGTCATTCCGTTTTCGTCAAAGAGCCATATCCGAGTCCGCGCAGGCGGACCTTCAGCCGCAGGCCTCAAGCGAAGGACTTTAGTCCATCGTGCCACCCGACCGCTCACATAGGGAAAACGGAATGACCTTGTGGGAAGCAGGAATCGGGTGGAGAGAGAGGAAATTAGACTGCATTCGCAGTTCCCAGCCTGCCCTGCCCTCTTGAAGGAAAATATCATGTCACTTCCGACCGAACGACTGGATGCCATCATTGCTGGCAGAAACGATGCTGCTCTGGCTGACCTTGCGATGCTTTGCGCGCTGCCGAGCGTCTCCGCCAAGGGAGAGTCGCTGGAGCCGTGCGCGGAACTGGTCGCGGTATTTATGCGCGCAGAAGGGCTGACGGCACAGATAATCGATGCGCCGGGCGGGCCTCCAGTCGTATTTGGACAGGCGTCTGCCGACCGCGCCGATGCGCCGACCGTCCTGTTCTACAACCATTACGACGTGCAGCCCGCCGAGCCGCTGGAGTTGTGGGACAGTCCGCCATTTGAGATGACGGTGCGGGATGGCAAGGCGTTTGCGCGGGGAGTCGCCGATGATAAAGGGCATATCGTTTCGCGACTGTTAGCGCTGCGGGCGATCCGTGAGGCCAACGGCGGCAGATACCCCTTTCATGTCAAGTTTTTGGCAGAGGGCGAAGAGGAGATCGGCAGCCCTCATCTGGGTGCCTGGATAGAAAAGAACGCCGATCTGCTGCGCGCCGACTTCTGCATTTGGGAAGAGGG
>JAYTGR010000326.1:0-2013 GCA_043733205.1 Chthonomonadaceae bacterium | reverse complement strand
CTTCACCGGCACGACATAGCCGTTCGCGTCCACCCGAATCAGATCCGAACCCGCCTTCAGTTTCGCGACCGGCGACAGATCGACGGCATACCCTGCCTGCGTCTGCCCTGTCACGATGACCGAACGCGCATCCCGCGCATCCTGCAGGGTCAGCGTCGCGGGCAGCGCCTTCAGCGCGACGATGGGCGGCGGCACCGGCTTCTTGGGGACAGCCTCCTCCGCATCGGCATGAGTCAGTCTCGTCAGTGAGACCGCGATGCTGGAGAGAACGGCCAGAGTACGCGCAGTTCGAAAGATCATAATCAGGGGTTTCCTCATAACCGGAAAACGAAAGAATTCACACGATATAGCTCATTAGATTCGATCGGAGCGGAAAGGCTGCACTGTTCTCTTCAACTCTCGCCGCTATTTTCGGGCTATTTTGATGGCAAGCGGCACGGGGACGAAGGCTTTGAACAGCAGTCCTCCGGGCAGATCGTACAGACGGACGCGTCCATCGAGACCGCCGGTGGCGAGGCGTTTGCCGTCGGGCGTGAAGGCGAGCGCGAAGAGCGCGCCTTCCGCACCGGGCAGCGCGCCCAGCAGTTTGCCGTCTGCCACCGTATAGACGTTGACCATGCCTGTCTCACTGCCGACCGCGATGCGCATGCCATCGGGCGAGAAGGCCAGCGCTGTGATCGTGCCCGACTGCTTTTCGAACGTCCGCACCAGATTATGGTCTTCCTGATTCATCGTGCGCACTTCGGTCCGAAACATCTTGTAAAGGCGCGGCAGGCCGTCGTCTCCCCCGCACAGCACCTGAGAGTCCTTCGGGTTGCGAACGAGGCAGCGTAGTGCGGTGTAGTGCGTGTTGATGTCGTCGATGAACGAACCATTGTCCACCTGCGTCAGTTTGATAGCCTGGTCGCGGCTGGTGCTGAGAATGTCGAGCGTATTGGTCTTGGGATCGACGGCGAAGCAGGTGGCGAAGACCCAGTCGGAATGGTTATCGAGGCGCATCGTCTGCCTGCCATCGGGCACTGAGATGACGCGCACGGAGTTGTCCGCCGCTCCAAATCCCAGCTGTTTGCCGTCTGGCGAGAACGAGCCGCCGAAAATGGTATCGAAGGTGGTCTGGACCGCGTTGATCTGCCGATTGGTCGCGGTGTCCCAGAACTGCGCTTCACCGAACCGCGCAGGAGAGCCTCCGACGGTCGCGAGCATCTTACCGTCCGGCGAATAGACCAGCGTCTGGATCTTCTGGGACTGTCCCACGAGGCGGGCGATCAGGCCAGAGCCGTCGGCGTGGTGCAGCAGTGTCTCGCGATAGCCGGAGACCGCCAGCGTCTGACCGTCCGGCGCAAACGCAAGCGCGGTGATGACAGGCGGCGCGGCATAGACTGGCGGATGCGCGGCGTCGATGGGATCTTTGACAGCGGGCGTGTCGTCCTTCGCCCCCTCGGCGATCCAGCGTCGAAACAGCGCGATCTCTGTCGCGGGCAGTGCAGAACCGCCTTTCGGCATCAGGGTGCGCTTTCCGGTCAGGTATTCCAGGACCAAACTGCCGTCTGGCCTGCCGGCCAGAAAGCCTGCGCCGTGCTCTCCCCCCTTGAGGAAGTCGGCGAACGAGATCACGACCAGTTTGCCTCCTGGAGCGGCGGGCTGATGGCAGCCCTGACACTTCGTCTGCAAAATCGGCCAAATCTGTTTATGGTAACTGACCGGCGCGGCATCCGCCCGTACGCCCAGCAGCGCCAGAACCCCCAGCGCCGCTGTCATAAATTTCTGTACTTGTCGCATCCTATCGCCTCACTTACAGGGATAACTCTTGACTCATTATAACGGTTTTTGTCACTGCACGTCAACCCGATTGGCGGTTCCTGCATACACGATTCATGCAGGAGCAGAATTTTGCGCTGTCTGACGCTAATTCCGTGCAAATTTGACGTGTTTCGCGATAAAATCGACGAGCGGAGTTGGATCGTCCAGGCCGTGCGGATGGTGTTTGAAGCCGGGCTTGACCATAACAACGAT
>JAYTGR010000325.1:0-2016 GCA_043733205.1 Chthonomonadaceae bacterium | reverse complement strand
GCGGTCTTGCCGCCCGGCAGCAGTGCGGAGTTGTCCATGTCCGGCACCGAGGCTACCGGGGGGTTGTGCGACATCGACCGCAGGCGGAGTTCGACAGGCGAAACGCCGCGATCATCCGTCTGGGTTCTCAGACGGGCGGGCTCTTCGTTCGCCGGAACGAAATCGTCCATCAGGCGGCGCAGTTGAATTGTATCCATATCGGTAAAGTCGCCTCCCAGATCGGGGGACAATGTGTCTGCAGTCTGGCGTGGCTTGCGTCCACGCGGTTTGCCGGTTCCAACCACCCCTGTTTTGCTTCCGACCTTCTTCTCGCCCCGGATCGCTCGTGTGGCTCCCGCACGAAACATATCGATCCCCCCTCACCGCCGCATCACTCTCAAAACGTGCGACGCGTGTTTTCCTACTCGTATATACGGATGCTAACAGCGAATGTTACGCCCTGCTTGTTTCCCGGGCAGGAAACAGCTGCGATCAGAGGATTTTTAGAGCGATTCTGCCGGGTGAGGGAACGGACGAAGTAAAAGAGAAATTTGCTCGGCGGTCAGAGCAGGTGCATCATCTTGTGGGTCTGGGGAATGACGCGCACCTCGTGCAGACGGCGGGCGGCGCGGGCATGGAAGGCGATCATGCGAGCAGGGTCGGTGGGACGGGGCTCATAGCCGAAGGGAGTGACCGGCTGGAGAATCAGCGGAATGGAGGCATCGACGGCGGCGATGGTCTCGATCACAGCATCGAGTTCCGCCTCCGTTGTGGAGGGTGTGACAACGAACTTGCCGTAGACGTTGGCCGCCCGCGCCACCTGCAAAAAAGCGCGATGACGCTCCCACGTCAGGGCTTCGGTCAGGCCGGTCGCACTCGGGGCTTTGAAGTCCATCGAAACATAGTCCAGCAGCGGCAGGACACGGCGCAGATGATCGGGCAGCATGCCGTTGGTTTCGAGGAAGATCTTCAGGCCGAGCGCGCGAATCTCGGGCAGCCAGTTCTGCAGGAAAGCGGCATGGAGCAGCGGCTCGCCGCCGGTGATGGAAAGCGAATGGTGCGGCTCCACAAGGTAGCCGCGCACGATGGCGGTCAGGTCCGGGGCGGCGACAGGGTTGGCGACCGTGCGGAACTGCCAGCTTCCCGGCGTCGTCTCGACCCGGCACAGGGGCGGGGAGCCGGACTCTTTCAGAGTCTCCGGGCTGTCGCAGTAGGTGCAGCGCAGGTTGCAGCCGTACGTCCGCACGAACACCTGCCGATGCCCCACCAGAACGCCCTCGCCCTGAATCGACGAAAACAGCTCCACCAGACGCACTGCGGGCTGTGTTACGGGCTTCCATTCCAGGTTTGCGACACTCATAAAATATTTCCAGGCGGGGGCCAGCCGCGCACGATGGCATCCGACATGCGGGCCACGCGGGCCATCTCTTTGACATCGTGAACGCGGACGATGGCGGCTCCGTTCGCTATCGAGAGCGCGACCGTCGCGGCCGTGCCTTCCAGGCGGTCTTCCGGCGGCAGATCGCCCAGCACTTTGCCGATCGTCGATTTGCGGGACGTGCCGAGGAGAAGCGGATAGAGAGGCGTCGTCAGTTCCCGCAGCCTCCGCAGCAGTTCCAGGTTGTGCGCGACGGTCTTGCCGAACCCGAAGCCGGGGTCCAGCACGAGGTTCTCGGGCGCAATGCCTGCGGCCAGAGCGGCAGCCGTCCGCTCCCTCAGATGCTCCCGCACCTCCCGCACCACATCGGCATAGACCGGATGGGGGGGCAGCGCCGTGGGCAGACCCGGCAGGTGCATCAGGCAGACCGGCGTTCCCAGTTCGGCGACTGTCCCCGCCATGTCCGGGTCGGCGCGCAGCGCGCTGATGTCGTTGACCATGACGGCGCCCGCCTCGACCGCCTGCCGCGCGACGGCCGCCTTGTAGGTGTCTACCGAGATCGGAACGTCCGGCATCCGCTCCGCGAGGGCGCGGACAATCGGCAGGATGCGGCGCAGCTCCTCGGCCGCATCGAGCGGTGCGCCGCTCGTGAAGGTGGC